>DATLGR010000163.1:0-6038 GCA_035540415.1 Burkholderiales bacterium
ACTATGCGCACTTCTATCGCACCGAGGCGGCCGCCTTCGACCGCGCCGTCACCGACTGGGAGCGCCGTCGCTACTTCGAGCGCATCTGACTCGAAATCAGGGACAGAACACGTTTTCCATGACCGAATCAGGGACGGACCACGTTTTCTTTATGTCATAGCCTCGTCACGGTCAGCAAGGAAAACGTGGTCTGTCCCCTGATTTTGCTTTGAGGGGTTTATGAGACTAAGAGACAAGGTTGCCCTGATTACGGGCGCGGGAAGCGGCATCGGGCGGCAGGCGGCGCTGCTCTTCGCGAAGGAAGGCGCAGCGATCCTCGCCGTGGACGTGAACGACCAGGCCGGTCACGAGACCGTCGCGCTCGTCAAGGGCGCGGGCGGGCGCGCCGCGTACTGTCGCGCCGACGTGTCGAAAGCGCGCGACTGCGAGCAGATGGTGGCCGCCGCCGAGCGGGATTTCGGCAAGCTGAATGTGCTCTTCAACAACGCCGGCATCATGCACGCCAAGGACGACGACGCCATCTCCACCGCTGAAGCGGTGTGGGACCTCACGCTGGAGGTCAACGCCAAGGGCGTGTTCCTCGGATGCAAGTACGGCATCCCGGCGTTGCGCCGCGCGGGCGGCGGCTCGGTCATCAACACCGCCTCGTTCGTCGCGCGCCTGGGCGCCGCGACGCCGCAGATCGCCTATACCGCGAGCAAGGGCGCGGTGCTCGCCATGACGCGCGAGCTCGCCGTGATCCACGCGCGCGAGGGGATCCGCGTCAACGCGCTCTCCCCCGGACCGCTCAAGACCGAGCTTCTCATGAGCTTCCTGGACACCGAGGAGAAGAAACAGCGCCGCCTCGTGCACCTGCCCATGGGGCGCTTCGGCGAGGCGCACGAGATCGCCCAGGCGGCGCTCTGGCTCGCCTCCGACGAGTCGTCCTACGTCACCGGCACCGAGTTCCTCGTCGACGGCGGCCTGACGGCCGCGTACGTAACGCCGGAGTAGGCGCTGTCCCGCTTCGCGTCCCTGGCCGGCGCGACGCCGATCGTCTTCGTGCTCATCTGGAGCACCGGATTCGTCGTCGCGCGCTACGGCATGCCCCATGCGCCGCCGCTCGGCTTTCTCAGCTGGCGCTATGCCCTGTCGCTCGTCGCGTTCGCCGTGTGGATCGCGTGGGCGCGGCCGGCCTGGCCGCGCAGCGGTGCGCAGTGGGCCCACCTGGCGGTGACCGGCATCCTCATGCACGCCGGGTACCTCGGCGGCGTCTGGGCGGCGGTGAAAGCCGGCATCTCCGCGGGCACCGTGGCGCTGATCGTCGGCCTGCAGCCCGTTCTCACCGCGGTCTGGGTCTCCGCCACCGCCGCCGAGCACCGCGTATCGGCGCGCCGATGGCTCGGCCTGGCGCTCGGCTTCGGCGGCCTCGTGCTGGTCGTCTGGCGCAAGCTCGACGTAGGCGAGGTGAACGGCGCCAATCTCGCCTTGTCGCTCTTCGCGCTCGTCTCGATCACCGCCGGCACGCTCTACCAGAAGCGCTTCGTCCTGGCATGCGACGTGCGCACCGCCAACGCGGTGCAGCTCCTCGCCGCCTTCGCGGTCACCGCGCCGCTCGCGCTCCTGGAAGAGGAGCCGATCCGGCTGCATCCGGAGCTCATCGGCGCGATCGCGTGGTCGGTGCTGGTGCTGACCCTCGGCGGCAGCTCGCTCCTCTACCTGCTGATCCAGCGCGGCGCGGCGACGCGCGTGACGAGCCTGCTCTACCTCGTGCCGCCGTGCACCGCGGTCCTCGCCTGGCTGCTCTTCGGCGAGGCGCTCTCCGCACTGGTGGTCGCCGGCCTCGCGCTCACGGCACTCGGCGTGTGGCTCGTCATCCGGTGACGCCTACCGCGGCGTACGGGACCCCGGAGTCACCGCCACCGGATCGCTTGCCGGAAAGGTCGCCTCGAGCGCCTGGTCCAGCAGCCCCTCGAGATGATCGGCGCTGCCCGGCGCGAGCAGATCGTAGAGCCGGCTGTGGCCGAGGAGCACCGCGACCTGCAGCGGCGTCTGGCCGTCGCGATTGGCGAGCTTCGGGTTGGCACCGGCGGCGAGCAGCCGCTGCACTTCGCGCCGATCGCCCACCAGCACCGCGCCGTGCAGCAGCGTGTTGCCGAAGGGGCCCTGGTAATTGGGGTTGCGAATCTCGACGCGCATGCGCCATCTTGCCGCGTCAAGCTGACATTCGCATGACGACGCCGCGCGGCGACGCACCCCCTGCCACGCGATCAGGATGCTCGGCCGCGGAAAATCGACTCGTTGGGGATGTGGCGGTGCAACGCGAGGAGCACGCAATACGCTCCGAAGGCCATGAACCCCGCGCCCGCGAAGCTCACCAGGAGCGTCCCGTAAGGCTGCGCGAGGAGCTCGCGGAAGGTCGCGGCCAGCCCGCGCGCTTCCTCCGGATCGAACTGCAGCGCGGCTTGCACCACGTAGAAGCCGAGGGCGCCGTACACCAGGCCGCGCGCGGCATGGCCGAACCCTCCTGTGCAAAGGACGCACACACGCTCCAGGCGCCCGAGGTCCGACTCGCCGATCTCGATCTCGAACTTGCGGGTCAAGGCGACATAGAGCTCGAGGAGCCCGCTTGCGAGCACCGCCGCGCCTGCGGCGCCGACCAGCCAGGCACCGCCGGGCCAGGCGAGCGCCATCGCGGTCCAGTCGCGAAGCCCATCCTCCTCGGTGCTCCAGCCGGCCAGGATGCCGAGCGCGTAGACGCCGAAGGCGCCATACCACAGGCCGAGCACCGCATAGGAGGCGCGCTTGGTCCAGCCCCAGGCGTCGCGGCCCTCCCCCTCGACGTCGAGCGCGCCCTGCACCACGCGCCACAGCGCGTAGCCGAGCAGCCCGACCGACAGCAGCACCAGCAGAATGGCGTGCAGCGGCCTTTCCCCGATCTCGGCGAGCGCTCCGGTGAAGTCGGCCTGCGCTTGCTCGTCCCCCAGCGCCAGGCGCAGCGCAATGAAACCCACCACCGCCCAGGCGACGCCCTTCGCGACGTAGCCGGCGCGCGCGTACGCGTCGAACCAGCGGCTGGTCAGGACGGCGTGGAGCGCGGAGGCGGCCATGTAGACTCCGCGGCATGAAAAATTCGTTCCAGCGCTGCGTGAGCCCCATCGACGGGCGCGTGCTCGTCGAGCGGCCGCTGGCGAGCGACGCCATGCTCCATTCGGCCCTCGACGAGGCCCAGGCGGCGCAGCGCGCCTGGCGCCGCGTGCCGGTGGCCGAGCGCGCGGCGCTGGTGCGCCGCATGACGGCGTGGTGCGTGGCGCGCGCCGACACGCTCGGCGAGGAGCTGACGCGCCAGATGGGGCGGCCGCTCGCGCACAGCCCGGCCGAGCTGCGGCGCGGCTTCCAGGAGCGCTCGCTCTACCTGGCCGAGCTCGCCGAAGCGGCGCTCGCCGACCTGCGCGTCGAGCCCAAGCCCGGCTTTGAGCGCTTCATCCGGCGCGAGCCGCTCGGCGTGGTCCTCGTCATCGCGCCCTGGAACTACCCCTGGCTCACCTCGGTAAACGCGATCGTGCCGGCGCTGCTCGCCGGCAACAGCGTGATCCTCAAGATGTCGGAGCAGACGCCGCTGGTCGCCGAGCGCTATGCCGAGGCCTTCGCCGCGGCGGGGCTGCCCGCGGGCGTGTTCCAGGTCGTGCACGCGGACCACGGGCAGGTGGCGCGTCTCGTCGCCGATGCGCGCATCGCGCACGTCGCCTTCACCGGATCGGTCGCCGGCGGGCAGGCGGTGCAGCGCGCGGCGGCCGGGCGCTTCGTCGGCACGGGCCTCGAGCTCGGCGGCAAGGATCCGGCGTACGTGCGGGCGGACGCGCCGCTCGCTTCGACCGTCGAGAACCTCGCCGACGGCGCCTTCTTCAATGCCGGCCAGTCCTGCTGCGCCGTGGAGCGCATCTACGTGCACCAGGCCGTCTTCAAGGCCTTTGTGGATGCCTTCGTCGAGCAGGCCCGGTCCTACCGGCTCGGCAACCCGCTTCAGCCGGACACGAGCCTCGGTCCGCTGGTGCGCGCGCAAGCGGCCGACGCGGTTCGGGCCCAGATCCGCGACGCGCTCGGCAAAGGCGCGAGAGCCCTGCTCCGGCTCCCGGACCAGCCGGGGACGGCCTATCTGCCGCCCGAGGTGCTGATCGACGTGCACCACGGCATGGCGCTGATGCGCGAGGAGACCTTCGGCCCGGCGATCGGCATCCAACCCGTGCGCGACGACGACGAGGCGATTGCGCTCATGAACGACAGCCGCTACGGGCTCACCGCGTCGGTGTGGACGCGCGATGCCGAGGCGGCGCTGCGCATCGGCGCGCGGGTGGACACGGGCACCTGGTTCATGAACCGCTGCGACTACCTCGATCCCGCGCTCGCCTGGACCGGTGTCAAGGACTCCGGCCGCGGCTGGACGCTGTCGAGGCTCGGGCTGGAAGCGTTCACGCGCCCCAAGTCCTTCCATCTGCGGCTCGAGCCATGACGGCGGCATGGTCGATGCGCCTGCGCGCGTGCCTGTTCGACGTGTTCGGCACCGTCGTCGACTGGCGCACGAGCGTCAGCCGCGACCTCGCCGCCTTCGCCGCGGACAAGGGCCTCGCCGGCGTCGACTGGCTGGAGTTCGCGGTCGAGTGGCGCAAGCTCTACCAGCCCTCCATGGAGGACGTGCGCGCCGGCCGGCGGCCGTGGACCATCCTCGACGTGCTGCATCGCGAGAGCCTCGAAAAGCTCGTCGCCCGCTACGGGATCAGGGGGCTGGACGAGGCCGACCTCGACCACCTCAACCGTGCCTGGCACCGGCTCGATCCGTGGCCCGATGTGGTGGCGGGGCTCATGCGGCTCAAGCGCAAGTACGTGATCGCGCCGTGCTCGAACGGCAACATCGCCCTGATGGTGAACCTCGCCAAGCGCGCCGGGCTGCCCTGGGACTGCATCCTCGGAGCCGAGACGGCGCGCGCCTACAAGCCGATGCCGGAGGCGTATCTCGCCGCCTGCCGGCAGCTCGGCCTCCCGCCCGCGTCGGTGATGATGGTCGCCGCGCACAACGCCGACCTCAGGGCCGCCAGGGCCCAGGGCCTCGCCACCGCGTTCGTGCCGCGGCCCGCCGAGCATGGCCCCGGCCAGCGCACCGATCTCGCGCCGGATCCGGACGTGGACGTGCCGGCCGCGGACTTCGTCGACCTGGCGGCCCGGCTCGGCTGCTAGCGGCGTGTCGCGACCGCCATCAAGGCATCGAGGATCCGCTTGGTGTTGGCGGAGAGCGAGCGCAGCTGCCGCGTGATGAGGCAGATCTCGCGCTCGACCACGGGCTCCGAGAGCGCCACGAACTTGAACTCGCTCATGGGATTCGCCTGCGCGGCGAGCGCCGGCAGCACGGAGATCTTGCCGCCCATCTTCAGCATGGCGTAAAGCGACGTCGTGCTCGAGGCATGGTCGTGGGGGCCGGGCTTGCCGGCCGGCGCGAGCTGCGGATACGCCTCGAGGAAGGCGCCGATCCCGGTGTCGTTGCTCAGGCCGACGTAATCGTGGCCGGCGAGGTCGGCCCAGCGCAGCGGCGCCCCGGCGGCGGCGAGCGGATGATCGTGCGGCATGACCACGCCGAACGGATCGCTGAGGATCGGCGCGTAGTCGAGCTGCGGATAGCGGCGCAGCGGCGTTGCCAGCCCGAAGTCCACCTCGCCCTCGAGCACGACCCGCTCGATCCTGGCGGAGCCGGCATCCTGCACCGACACGGTGATGTCGGGATACGCACGGCGGAAGTCGGCGAGCGCGGGAGTCAGCAGATGAACCACCATGGAGGGCGCCGCCGCGATGCGCACGTGGCCGCGCCGGCCTTCGCCGATCGCGCCCAGATCCGCGATTGCGTTGTCGAACTCGCGCACGATGCGCTCGGCCACCGGGCGGAACTGCGCCGCCTCGGGCGTAAGCTCGACGCGCCGCGTGGTGCGCTCGAAAAGCTTGACGCCCACAGCCTGCTCGAGCTTTTGAATGGTCGCGGTGAGCGAGGACTGCGTCTGGAAAAGCCGCGCCGC
>DATLGR010000164.1:0-2961 GCA_035540415.1 Burkholderiales bacterium
GTGCGGCGCAGGTCGCGCCCGACGACCGTTGAGCCGAGCGCGAGCAGCCCGCGCGCCACCGGGCAGGGCACGCCGGCCCACTCGCACACCGAGACGAGGAAGGCGAGTCCGTACTCGACGTCTTCGCGCATGTAGCGGTGCTCGGTGAGCACGATGCGCTCGCGCCAGTCCTTGGAGTCGGTGAGCTTCTGGTGCACGCGGCGGCCGTACATCCACTCGTCGCCGTCGCTGCGGTAGTGGTCGGCGAGCGGAAAGTGCGGCGCGCGGTAGCCGAGCGCCTCGCGCGCGGCGATGCGCTCGGCATCGAGCGCGTCGGTGACACGGCGGATTGCGGGCTGCGTACCCTCGTTGTGGATGTCCCAGCGCTCGAAATGCTCGAGCGGCCCCGCGTTCATGAGGATAAGCGGCGGATGGATCACCGGCCCGGCGTTCATGAGCGCGCCCGAGAGCGCGTCCTCCACCGGCTCCACGCTCGGGAACGCCGCCGCGAGGACCGAAAAGGCGCGATCCCGCTGCCTCGCCGGGTAGACCCCCGTAGGAAGGCGCGTCGCGCGCGCGGTGATGGCGGGCATCGCCGGGCCGTGCATGCGGGTGAGCCAGGGCAGCGTGCCGGTCTCGGCAAAGGCGAACTCGGCGCGGTTGCCGGCCGCGCGGATGATCTCGCTCATCACGAACGAGCCGAAGGTGCCGGGGGCGAGGTACACCACTTGCCCCTCGGCGAGATGCGGCGCGAGCCGCCGCGCATTGTCGGCCTGGGTGAACGCCGGGTCGGGCATGAACAGGAGCTCGGCGCCGCGCACCGCCTCGCCCAGGTCGCGGCAGGCGGCCGCGATGCGCACGCGGCGCTCGCCCTGCGCGTCCTTGAGCGTGAGCGTGTCGGTGAGCGCCGCGGCGTTGCGCCGCCAGAGCCGCACTTCGTGCCCGCGCTCGGCAAGATCGGCGGCGGCCGCATGCGCCCCGTTGCCGCCGCCGAGGACGGCGATCTTCAAGGCACGCGCCATCAATCCGCCTTGATGCCGGCCGCCCGCACGACCTCGGGCCAGCGCTTGAGCTCGCTCTTGATGAACGCGTCGAACTGCTGCGGCGTGCCGCCGACGATATCGGCGGCCTGCCCCTCCGTGATGGCCGCGCGCACCGCGGGCGCCTGCAGCACCTGGTTGAACACCGCGTTGACGCGCGCGGCGAGCGCCGGGTCCATTCCGGCCGGGCCGACGATGCCGTGCCAGACGGTCACGTCGAAGCCCGGAATGGTCTGCGCGGCGGGCGGCACATCGGGGAGCTGGCGCATGGGCCGGGTGGAGGCGCCGGCCAGCGCGCGGATCCTGCCCTCGCGCACCTGCCCGAGGGAGGTGGAGACGGTGATGATGGCGGTATCGGCGTCGCCGCGCAGCAGCGACGTAAGCATCTCGGCTCCGGAGCGGTACACCACGTTCACCTGCTCGATCCCTGCCTGGCTGTTGAGGTAGGACATGAAGAGGTGCGTCCAGTTGCCCAGGCCCGCCGAGGCGTAGTTAAACTTGCCCGGCTGCTGCTTCGCGGCGGCGATGAACTCGCCGAGCGTCTTGTGGGGCAGCGTCGAGCGGATCAGGATCACCGCGGGCAGGTTGGCCACGTGGACGATCGGCGTGAACGCCGTATGCGGGTCATACGTCAGCTTCGCCAGCATGTGCGAGACGGCGTTGGGGCCGACCTCGGCGAGGAACAGCGCATAGCCGTCCGGCTTCTCGCGCGCCACCGAGGCCGCGGCGATCGTGCCGCCGGCGCCCGGCCGGTTCTCCACCACCAGCGCCTGCCCGTTGGCGAACTGCGCGAAGCCGCTCGCGAGGTTGCGCGACAGCAGGTCCGCGGCGCCGCCGGCGCCGACCGAAACCACCAGGCGCACCGGACGCTCGGGCCATTGCGCGGCCGGCTGCGCCAGCGAGGCGGCCGGAACGGCGATCAGGAACAACAGGGCAAAAGCGAGTGCAGGCGACATCGAATCCCTCCTCCCCGGATGACGGAAAGGTCGAGATTATCCCGTCTTGAAGACCGCTTGCGCGGCCTCGACGCAGAGCTGCAGCTTCGCGCGCTGGTCGGCTTCGGTGAGCGGGTTGCCGCCCATGGTGCTGGCGAAGCCGCACTGCGGGCTGATGGCGAGCCGGCCCGCGTCGACATGACGCGCCGCTTCCGCCACGCGCTCCTTCAGGAACTCGATGCTTTCCAGCTGCGGAGCTTTGGAGCTCACCAGCCCGAGCACCACCCCCTTGTCCCTGGGCACGAAGCGCAGCGGCGCGAAGCCGCCGGCGCGCGGGGTGTCGAACTCGAGCAGGAAGTGGTGCACGCGCGTGCGGCCGAAGAACCGCTCCGCCACCGAGTCGTAGCCGCCTTCGGAGAGGTACATGCCCTTGTAGTTGCCGCGGCAGACGTGCACGCCGAGCGACACACCCGCGGGCGCGTTCGCCACTGCCTGGTTGATCGCGTCGATGTAGAGGTCGATCAGCCGGTCGGGGTCCGCGCCTTTCGCCTTCACCCGCTCGCGCGCCGCCGGGTCGCAGAGGATCGCCACCGCCACTTCGTCGAGCTGCACGTAGCGGCAGCCGGCGCGCGCGAGATCGGCGATCTCGGCCTGGTAGACCTTGCCCAGATCGTGGAAGAACGCCTCGGCATCCGGGTAGGCGCTGCCCCAGTCGGTGAAGCGATAGAAATGCATCGTCGACGGCGCCGGCAGCGTGATCTTGCCGACCTTGGTCGTCGCCCCGGCGAGAAACTCGTACTCGTCGAGCGCGATCGGCGCGCGCCGCGCCACCTTGCCCTTCACGTAGGGCGCGGTGAACTCCGACTCGCGGCCCTGCGCGTCGTGGAAGCGGAACACCGCCTCCTTCACCTCCAGGCCGCCGGTGAGCCGCACGAACTTCTCCCAGTACGAGATGCGGCGGAACTCGCCATCGGTGACGACCTCGAGGCCGCACTGCTCCTGTAGGC
>DATLGR010000165.1:0-4349 GCA_035540415.1 Burkholderiales bacterium
ATCATGGGGGACGCCCACAACCTCTTCGGCCGCGTGCCGGAGGTTCACGTGTACGCCGACGACGAGGAGCCGGGCAACTTCTGGATCGAGAAGATCCTGCCGGGGATCAAGGTGCACGAGATCCTCGCGCAGGTGCAGTACTTCCCGAACGACCTGGACCGGCGCATGAGCGAGTTCGTGCGCGGCAAGATCGGGCGCAACGAGCTCAAGCCGGGCGAGGGCATGCGCATCCTGGAGGAGTACACCGCGCGCTTCCACGACACCACCTACAGCGCCACCGACGGCAGCGATGGCTGAGGCGCGGCGCGTCGCGGTGGTGCAGATGGCGATGTCCGAGCGGCCGGAGGACAACGTCGCCCGGGCGCACGCCATGGCCGCGCGCGCGGTGGACGAGGGCGCGCGCCTGGTGTGCCTGCCGGAGCTCTTTCGCACGCGCTACTTCTGCCAGACCGAGGACGCGGCGAACTTCGCGCTCGCCGAGCCGGTGCCGGGCCCGACCACCGAGGCGTTCCGCGAGCTCGCCGCCCGCAGCGGCGCGACGCTCGTGCTGTCGCTCTTCGAGCGGCGCGCCGCGGGCCTCTACCACAATACCGCCGCGGTGCTCGACGGGGCGAAGGGCTACGTCGGCAAGTACCGCAAGATGCACATCCCCGACGACCCGCGCTACTACGAGAAGTTCTACTTCACCCCGGGAGACCTCGGCTTCCGCGCCTTCGACACCCACGCCGGCCCGGTCGGCGTGCTGGTGTGCTGGGACCAGTGGTATCCGGAGGCGGCGCGCCTCACCGCGCTCGCCGGCGCCGACGTGCTCCTCTATCCCACGGCCATCGGCTGGCACCCGGAAGAGCAGGACAAGCTCGGCGCGCGCCAGCACGCCGCGTGGGAAACCATCCAGCGCTCGCACGCCATCGCCAACGGCTGCTTCGTCATGGTGGCCAACCGCACCGGCTTCGAGCCCGACCCGACCGGGCGCGGCGGCATCCGGTTCTGGGGCCAGAGCTTCATCGCGGGCACCGACGGGCGCCTCCTCGCCACGGCCGGGCCGGACGAGGAGACGGTGCTCGTCGCCGACCTCGACCCGGCCGAGATCGCCGAGTCGCGCATCGGCTGGCCGTTCCTGCGCGACCGGCGCATCGATGCCTACGACGACCTGCGCCTTCGCTTCCTGGACCCCGACCGCCGTTCTTGAAGCGGGGCGGCGCCGCCCATACCTGTGGCCCGCGAGGGAGTGCCATGCAGGTGCGTCTGGGAGACCTTGTCGCCAAATGCCCCTACTGCGAGCACACGGAGTTCGTCGCCTCGGATGACGACGACCGCGAGCTGGTGTGCGAGCGCTGCGGCGGCTACGCCAGCCGGGAGGTGGTGCTGGAGCGGCTCGCGGCGGGCGCCGGCGGCCCCGGCAAGCCGCGCCGCTAGGGCTTCGGCCCCACGGTGTCGGCGGCGTGGGCCCGTCGCTGGCCCATGCGCTCGGGCTTGCCCCGGGTCGTGTCGTTCTTCGTCTGGCGCTCCGCCTCGGCGTTCACCTCGGCGCCGATCAGCACCGCGTAGGCCGAGAGCAGGAACCAGGTGAGCATGATGATCACGGCGCCCATGGCGCCGTAGGTCTGGTTGTAATTGCCGAAGTTCGTGACGTAGAGCGAGAACAGCGCCGAGCCGATGATCCACATCACGGTGGCGAAGAGGGCGCCCGGGGTCACCCACTGCCAGCGCGGCTGGTCGCGGCTCGGCCCGTAGCGGTACAGGACCGCGAGGCCGAACATCACGAGCACCGCGAGGAGCGGCCAGCGCGCATAGCCGATCACGTTCTCCAGCACGTTGCCCAGGCCGAGGAAGCCGAGCACCGCGGGCAGCGCCACGACGGTGCCGATGGCGATCACCACGCCGAGAATCGCGCCCAGCGTGAGGAGCAGGGCGGTGCCGTAGAACTTCACGAAGCCGCGCTTTTCCTCCTCCTCGTAGCACACGTTGAGGGCCTCCATCAGCGTGCGAATGCCGATCGATGCGCTCCACAGGGCGAAGAGCAGGCCGAAGGCGGCACCGAAGCCGAGCGCGGTGCCGCTCGCCTGCACCACGCTGTGCAGCTGGTTGCGCACGATCTCGGCCGCCTCCGGGGGCAGGATCGCCGCCATGGCGCCCACCTGCTGCTCGACCTGCTGCGGATCGGAGACGAGGCCGTAGATCGCCACCAGCGCGAACAGCGCCGGAAACAGGGCCCACAGCGCGTAGAAGGCCACGCCCGCCGAAACGATCGAGAGCTTGTCCTTGCGCATCTTGTCCTTGACGCGCCAGGCGATGTCGCGCCAGCCGCTTTTCGGGATCTGCTGCGGCTTCGCGGCCTGGCGGCCGCGGCTGTCGTCGGTCCAGCGATCGGGGGTGCCGGCATGCGCCACGAAAAGCTCCTTCAACACGGTGGGTTGCGAGACTCTGCCGTAGCAAGTACCGTGCGCCCATGGATCGACGCCGCCGGACCCTTCTTGGCGCCGGCGTGAGCGCGGCGGCCGTGCTCGCCGCCGGCATGCGCCCCGGGGCGGCGCACGCGCAGCCCGCGCCGCTGCTGCGCAAGAAAATCCCCTCCAGCGGCGAGGCGGTGCCGATCGTCGGCCTGGGCACGGCGCGGCGCTACGAGTCGGCGCGCACCCCGGAGGACATGGCGCCGCTGCTCGAGACGTTCCGGCGCTACGTGGCGCTGGGCGCCACGGTCGTGGATACCGCGCCCGTGTACGGGCAGGCCGAGGAGGTGGTGGGCGCGCTGGTGGGCGAGCTCACGGCGCGCGGGCAGCTCTTCCTCGCCACCAAGGTCAGCACCGGCGGCGGCCGCCAGGCCGGCATCGAGCAGATCGAGGGCTCGTTCCGGCGCCTTCGCACCGACACCATCGATCTCCTCGCCGTGCACAACCTGCGCGACACGGCGCTGCACCTCGCGACCCTGCGCGAGCTGAAACAGGCCGGGCGCATCCGCTACGTGGGCATCACCACGTCGTTCGAGCGCCAGTACGGCGACTTCGAGGCCACGATGCGCCGTGAGCGCCTGGACTGGATCCAGGTCGACTACGCGCTCGACAACCGCGGCGCGGCCGAGCGCATCCTGCCGCTCGCCGCCGAGCGCGGCATCGCCGTCATGGTGAACCTGCCCTTCGGGCGCGGGCGCCTCTTCAAGGCGGTGCAGGGCCGGCCGCTGCCCGCCTGGGCGGCGGAGCTCGACGCGGCGAGCTGGCCGCAGCTCTTCCTGAAGTACATCGTGTCGCACCCCGCGGTGACCTGCGCCATCCCCGGCATGGCGCGCCCCGAGTACGTCGAGGACAACCTCGGCGCCGCGCGCGGGCGCCTGCCCGACGCGGCGATGCGCCGGCGCCTGGAGAGCTTCATCGATGCGATTTGAGGTGCGGCCGGACGAGCGCCGCGCGCTCGGCTGGTCGCTCCTCTACATCTTCGCGGTGCTTTCGGCGTACTACGTGCTGCGCCCGATCCGCGACGAGATGGGCGTGCACGGCGGCGTCGAGAAGCTGCCGTGGCTCTTCACCGGCACGCTCCTCGCCATGGTCGCGGTGAACCCGTTGTTCGCGCTGGCGGTGAAGCGCCTGCCGCGCCGGCGCTTCATCGCGTGGAGCTACCGCTTCTTCGCCGCCAACCTGGTCGCGTTCGCGGCGCTGTTCGCCGCGGCGACGCCCGAGCAGAACGTGTGGCTCGGGCGCGCCTTCTTCATCTGGGCGTCGGTGTTCAACCTCTTCGTCGTGTCGGTATTCTGGGCGCTGATGGTGGATGTGTTCACCTCCGAGCAGGGCAAGCGCCTGTTCGGCTTTCTGGCCGCCGGCGCGACGCTGGGCGCCATCGCGGGCTCGAGCCTCACCGCCGCGCTGGTGGGGCAGGTCGGCACCACCATGCTGCTCTTCGCCTCGGTCGTGCTGCTGGAGGTGGCGGTGTTCGCGGTGGCGCGCCTGTCGGGCCTGGCCGAGAAGCTCGCGCAGCGCCCGGCCGCGGAGGCGGAGCAGCCGCTCGGCGGCTCGGTGCTCGCCGGCCTCTCGCATACGCTGCGCTCGCCGTATCTCCTGAATGTGTGCCTGTTCATGGTGCTGTTCACCGTGACCGCCACCTACCTCTACTTCCAGCAGGCCACCATCGCGCGCGACACCTTCGCCGACCGCGCCGCGCGCACGGCGTTCTTCGCCCAGGTCGACCTGGTGGTGAACCTGCTCACGCTCGCGATCCAGCTCTTTCTCACGGCGCACCTGCTCAAAAAGCTCGGCGTCGCGCTCACGCTCGCCATCCTGCCGCTCGTGAGCCTCGCCGGCTTTGCCGTGCTCGCCGCCGCGCCGGTGATGGCGGCGGTGGTGGCGGTGCAGGTGCTGCGC
>DATLGR010000166.1:0-9936 GCA_035540415.1 Burkholderiales bacterium
GCCCTGCGGGGCCGGCGGGGGTAGATTCTCGGGGTGGCATTCGGCCGAGCGGTCGATGTAGGCCCACGAGCGCGCGGTCGACGTCCAGATGTGGCCGGTGATTTTCATGCCGCTCGAGTCGTCGATCGTTCCGGCGCGCACCACCAGGAAGCCCGGGTCGGGGTTGCGCCGGCTGTAGACGGGCGAGCCGCATTCGCCGCAGAAGAAGCGGCTCAGCGTGCGGCCGCTCCTGGTGGCCGAGTCGTCGTAGCGCTTGGGCGTGCCCTGGGTAATCTTGAACGCGGCGCTCGGGACCACGGCGTTCACGGTGCCGCCGGTGCCGGAGGACTTCTGGCAGTTGACGCAGTGGCAGGCTCGCAGGCTGGTGATGGGCTCGCCGATCTCGTAGCGGACGGCGCCGCAGAGGCAGCCGCCGGTGATGGCAGTCGACATGGGTCTCCTCGCTTGATGAAACGCTGCAAGTATGACCCGTTTTCCTCGAGGTGGATCTTCGCGCGGCGAGCCGGTAAGGTACGCTCCGCCAATGGACCGGGCCCCGGTTTCGCTCGATGAAGTGATCGCTACCGCAGCGCTCGACCAGCGCCCGCCGCGGCTTGCCGATCGCTCGGTGGAGGCGCGCGCCATGCGCGAGCTGCAGCGGGCGCTGGCTGGCTCGCCGCGTGCCCTGCTGCAGAGGCTGGCCGAGGTGGCGCTCGAGCTCTGCGCCGCCCATTCGGCCGGGGTGAGCCTGCTCGAGGAGGCCGACGGACGGCGCGTCTTCCGCTGGCACGCGGTGGCGGGGCGCTGGGCCGAGCTCGTCTGGAGCACGCTGCCGCGCGATGGAAGCCCCTGCGGCACGGTGCTCGACCGGCGCGCGGCGCTTCTGATGATCGACCCCGAGCGCCATTTCGCGCCGCTCGGCCAGCTCTCCCCGCCGGTCGTCGAAGCGCTGCTCGTGCCGTTCGGGCCCGAGGCCGCGCCGGTCGGCACGGTGTGGGTGATCTCGCACGAGGCGGGGCGCCGGTTCGACCGCGAGGACCGGCGCATCGTCACCGCGCTCACGCGCTTCGCCGCCGATGCCTACGCGCGGCTGCGCAGCTTGAGCCGCGATCACTTGCTCGATCTTTCGCGCCTGCATCGCGAAAGCCCGCCGTGAAAATCGCCATCCTCGACGACTACCAGGACGCGGTGCGCACGCTGGCGTGCTTCGGCAAGCTCGCTGGCCACGACGTCACCATCTGGAACGATCACGTGCAGGACACCGAGCGCCTCGCCGAGCGCCTGAAGGATGTGCAGGCGCTGGTCCTGATCCGCGAGCGCACGCGCATCCGCGCGCCGCTGCTCGAGCGACTGCCGAAGCTCGAGCTTATCAGCCAGCGCAGCGTCTATCCGCACATCGACGTCGAAGCGTGCACGCGCCTGGGCATCGTGCTGTCCTCCAACATGGCCGCGGGGACGCCGTCGTACGCCACTGCCGAGCTCACCTGGGGGCTCATCATCGCGGCGATGCGCGGCATTCCACAGCAGGCGGCGGCGCTGAAGGCCGGGCGCTGGCAGGTGGGCCTGGGCAACACGGTGCGCGGCAAGACCCTGGGTGTGTTCGGCTACGGCCGCATCGGCGGAGTCGTGGCGGGCTACGGGCGCGCCTTCGGCATGCCGGTGCTCGTGTGGGGCCGCGAGGGCGCGCGCGAAAAGGCGGCCGCCGACGGCTACGCCGTGGCGCGGAGCAAGGAGGCCTTCTTCGAAGCGAGCGACATCGTCACCGTGCATCTGCGCCTCGTCGATGCCACCCGCGGCATCGTCACCGCCGCAGACCTCGGGCGCATGAAGCCGAGCGCGCTTTTCGTGAATACCAGCCGCGCGGGGCTGGTGGAGCGCGGCGCGCTCGAGCAGGCGCTCGCCGCCGGGCGCCCCGGGCGCGCGGCGGTCGACGTCTACGACGAGGAGCCGGTGCTCGGCGGCCGCCATCCGCTGCTCGCCCTGGACAACGCGGTGTGCACGCCGCACCTGGGTTACGTCACCCGCGAGGACTACGAGCAGCAGTTCTCCGACATTTTCGACCAGATCGTCGCCTACGCGGCCGGCAGCCCGATCCACGTCGCGAATCCCGAGGCGCTGGGCAAACGGCATTCGATCGACGCCAATCGGTGAGCGAAATCCGCCGCAGCGCCGCCGCCGCGCGGGCGCGCATCCGCGCCGGGGAATTCACCGGCTCGACGAGCGGCATGGCGCACGGGGCGGTGCAGGGCAACGTCGTCATCCTGCCGCGTGAGCTGGCGGCGGATTTCCTGCGCTTCTGCCAGCGCAACCCCAAGCCCTGTCCGCTGCTCGGGGTCGGCGAGGCGGGCGATCCCGCGTTGCCGATGCTGGGGGAGGAGCTCGACATCCGCACCGACGTTCCGCGCTATCGGGTGTTCGAGAACGGCCGCTGCGTCGACGAGCCCACGGATCTCGGGCGCTGGTGGCGCGCGGATCTCGTCACGTTCGTGCTCGGGTGCTCGCTGTCGTTCGAGCAGGCGCTCCTGGAGGCGGGGCTGCGGCTGCAGCACGCCGAGCGAGGCACCGCGGTGCCGATGTACCGCACCAGCGTGCCGACGCAGGCGGCCGGGCCTTTTCACGGCCCGCTCGTGGTGTCGATGCGCCCGTTCCGGCCCGCGGACGCCATTCGCGCGATCCAGATCACGTCGCGCTTTCCCGCGGTGCACGGGGCGCCGGTGCATCTCGGGCTTCCGGAGGCGATCGGCATCCGCGACCTCGCGCGGCCCGACTACGGCATGCCCGTCGAAATCTCCCCCGACGAGCTGCCGGTGTTCTGGGCCTGCGGCGTCACGCCGCAGGCGGTCGTCGAGGCGGCGAAGCCTCCGTTCTGCATCACGCACTACCCTGGCGCGATGCTCATCACCGATCTTCGCAACGCCGATCTCGCCGTCCTGTAACGAAAAGGGGGACGTACCCTGTTAACGAGAAACAGGGTACGTCCCCCTTTACGTCCACCTTTATGTCGCGGCGCTAGGAGAGCTCGAGGCGGTTGTTGGCGAGGCGGCCGCGGTAGATGCGGCCGCCGGCGGTGATCGTTACCTCTTCACCGAGCACCTTGCCCTTCACGGGGACCGTCTTGCCGTTGGCGCGCAGGGTGCCGGTGAGCATCTGGAACTCCTGCTTCAGCATGAGATCGCCTTGCGGCACCTTCCAGGTGCCGGCCACCTTCGCGGGCACGATCCACAGGAGCGCCGTGCACCAGGACGAATCGCAGCCGGCGCCGGAGTCCAGGCGCACGGTCTCGTCGGCCGCCCACTCGCCCATGGTGAAGGTGTTCGACACGATGCGCGTGCCGGGCTTGAGCTCGAGGATCTTGGGGCGCAGCTTGAGGTTGATGTCCGGCAGCAGGAACATGGTGATCACGGTGGCCTTGGAGAAGTCGGTCTCGAAAAGATCCGCCTTCTCGAAGCGGGTGCGATCGGTGACGCCGGCCTTCTCGGCGTTGCGCCGCGAAAGCTCCACCATGTCCGGGTTGTACTCGATGCCGAGGGCCTGCGCGCCGCGCTTGGCGGCGGTGATCACGGTGCGGCCGTCGCCCGAGCCGAGGTCCATCACGAAGTCGCGCGGGGTGAGCTTGGCGAGGTCGAGCATCTTGTCGACTACCGCCTGCGGCGTGGGCACCCACACCACGTCCTTGCCTTCCTGTCCCACCGTGGGCTCGAAAGCGGCGGGCGCCTTCTGCGCCTGGGCGAGCACGGCGGCGCTGAATGCCGCCAGCAGGAGCGCGAGCCCTGCCTGGCGGATACGGGTTGCTGCGGTCATGCCTGGGTCTCCGGGGTTGGAAAGCGCCCTTGATATCACATTCGGCCCGCAACCCGCAGGGGCGCAAGGCTGAAGAAGCGCAGGATCTCGTGCGTCGCATCCGGGCCGCTGGGATCGGTGTAGCTGCCGCGCCGGTCGCCGCCGGACCAGGCGTGCCCGGCGCCGTGAACCACCCAGTGCTCCCGCCGCGGGTGCCCCGGGTGCACGATGCGCGTATAGCGCCGGCCGTTCGCCTCGCCGGCCTGGATTTCGGGCGCGCCCCGCGCGGGCGCGAGCTCGCCGTTTCGCGGATGCACGGTGCGGTCGCCATCGCCATGGAACACGATGGTGGGCACGATCGGCGGGGCGGCGGGGCCGGCACGCTCGCCGCGCATGACGGCGAGCGCCGAGCCGGCATCGCGCGCCGCCCCGTAAGGAAGCCCCGAGTGGATCGCCACCGCCGCGAAGAGCTCCGGGTAGGTCGCTCCCATGATCGCCGCCATCGCGCCGCCGGCCGAAAGCCCGGCGATGTACACGCGGCGCGCATCGGCGCCGTGACGAGCGATCACATGGCGCGTGATCGCGGCGATCAGCGCCGGCTCCCCCGAGTCGCGCTGCTGGTCGCGCGGCGAGAACCAGTTCCAGCAGCGCGCCGGGTTGGCGGCGCGTGCCTGGGCCGGGTAGACGGCGATGAAGCCAAGCCGGTCGGCGGCCTCGTTCATGCGCGTGCCGGCGGCGAAATCCTCCGGCGTCTGCTTGCAGCCGTGCAGCAGCACGACCAGCGGCAGCGACTGGCCGCCGTAGCGCGCGGGCAGGTAGGTGCCGTAGGCGAGGCTTCCGGAACCGGTGCTATACGTGCGGCGAAAGAAGCGCCCGGGCGCCTTGCTCGGGCGATGCCGGCGCAAGACGAGCTGCAGGTGACGGAGCGCAGGACGGAGCATTTCGCTCAGGATGCGGCCTTTGCGGCTCTGCAGCAATGGACTTTTTCTTCATGCACCCGAAAGGCGGTGTAACCGGGAAGCGACATCTGTCGCCGCCCGTTGACGCGGCAGCCGTTGGGCGCCGGGGGGTGATCGCGCTAGAGTAGCCGGGGCTGGACTTATCAAAGACCACCAAGCCATGCTGAAGCCGCTCCTCGCGCTATTGCTCGCCTCGCTCGTCCCCTTCGCCACCGCGCAGGTCCCGGTGCGCGTCGGCATCGACGGTGAATTCGGCCTCGACAACAGCACCTCGGCCCAGGCCGTGGAGCTCGGCGTACGCATCGCCGCCACGCAAATCAACGAGGCGGGCGGCGTGCTCGGCGGCCGCCCCATCGAGATTGTCACGCGCGACCACCGTTCCATTCCCGCGCGCGGCATCCGCAACATCCGCGAGTTTGCCGCGATGCCGGAGCTGGTCGCGGTCTTCGGCGGGCGCTTCAGCCCCGTCGTGATCGAGCAGCTGCCGACGCTGAAGGAGCTGAACGTGCCCTTCCTCGCCGTCTGGTCGGCCGCCGACGTCATCATCGACAACGGCATGAAACCGAACTACGCGTTCCGCCTGTCGCTGCGCGACAGCCTGGCGATGCCCTTCATGCTGCAGGAGGCGAGCCGGCGCGGGCTTGAGCGCGTGGGCCTGCTGCTTACCAACACCTCCTGGGGGCGCAGCAACCAGGCGGCGGTGGAGAAATACAGCGCCACGAACCGCACGCCCCGCGTGGTGGCCACCGCCTGGTACAACTGGCAGGACACGACGCTCGTGCATAAATACCAGCGGCTGCGCGAGGCGGGCGCGCAGGCCGTCATCCTGGTGGCGAACGACGACGAGGCGGCGGTGCTGGTGCGCGAGATGGCGGCGCTGCCCAAGGCCGAGCGCGTCCCGGTGATCAGCCACTGGGGCGTCACCGGCGGGCGCTTCGTGAAGGAAGCCGGCCCGGCACTGTTCGAGGTGGACTTCTCGGTCGTGCAGACGTTCAGCTTTTTCAACGCGCGCAAGGAGCCGCTCGCTCGCTTCATGGCCACCGCGCGGCGCTTCGGCATCCAGCGCGTGGAGGACATCGAAAGCCCGGTAGGGGTCGCGCACGCCTACGACATGATGCACATCCTCGCACGCGCCATCGAGCTCGCCGGCAGCACCGACCGGGCAGCGGTGCGCGCCGCGCTGGAGAAAGTGCCGGCGCACGAAGGCCTGGTGAAGCGTTACGCGCCGCCGTTCACGCCGGCGCGGCACGAGGCGCTCGGCCCGGCGGAGCTGCTCATGGCGCGGTATCGGCGCGACGGCGCCATCGTGCCCCTCGAGCGCTGATGCTGCGGCTGCTCCCGCGCAGCCTGGCCCGGCGCTTCGCGCTCGCCGCGGCGGGGCTCGCCGCGGGCGCCCTGCTCGTGACCTCGGCGGCCTCGTGGTGGCTCATCGAGCGCCAGCGCAACGACGCGCTCGCGGAGCTTTCCGCGCGCGAGCGCCACTTCCATGCCGCGGCGGCGGGCGGCCAGCTCCAGGCGATCGCCGCGCGCATGGCCGAGGTGGCGGCAAGCACCATCCTCGCCACCGGCCTGGTCGACAGCGCGGGCCGGGAAACCTACCTCGCCCCGTTCCTCGCCGGCATCCGCCAGGTGAACGGCGTTCCCGTGCACGTGCTCTTTACCGACTTCGAAGGCAAGACGATCGCGAGCAACGGCCTCGGGCGGTTCAACGAGGCCGAGCGCGACTGGCTCGCCGCGCAGCTCGTCCTGGGCCGCGCGGGCGCGGTGATCCTGCCCGGCGTCCAGGGCGCGCAGCTCGTCGCCATGGAGCCGCTTGTGTACCGGCGCACGCCTTCGCCCGAAGGGGCGCTGCTCTACAAGGTGAATCTCGCCGACGTCCACGGCGGCGGCAGCATGCGCCTGGAATGGGGCCCCGAGGCGGCAGGCGAGGCGGCGCGCGCGCCGGCGCTCGGGCTCGCCGTGCCGCCGGTGTTCCAGCCGCTGCAGTTCCGCATGCGCGGTCCGTTCGAGGCCCCGGCGCAGGCGATCGGAGCGGCGCCCGAGTACGTCGCGGTTCTCGCGCT
The DNA here is from genome assembly GCA_035540415.1 of Burkholderiales bacterium. Taxonomy (GTDB): domain Bacteria; phylum Pseudomonadota; class Gammaproteobacteria; order Burkholderiales; family SG8-39; genus SCGC-AG-212-J23. Next base: position 6,782 of record DATLGR010000166.1, read on the forward strand.
CGCGCTGGGGCTCTTCGGTGCGGTGGTGCTCGCCGGGCTCGGGCTCGCGCGCCTGCTCACCGGGGACCTGCGCCGCCTGCAGGGCTTCTCGGCGCAGGTGATCACGAGCGGCCTGTCGGATGAGCGCGCGCCGGAGAGCGGCAGCGCCGAGGTGGCAGGCCTCGCGCAATCGATCAACCGCATGCTCGACCGGCTGCACGAGCAGCAGCAGCGCAAGGACGAGTTCCTGGCGATGCTGGCGCACGAGCTGCGCAATCCGCTCGCGCCCATCGCGCATTCGCTGGAGCTGCTCAAGCGCGCCCGGGGCGACGGCGAGCTCTCGGCGCAGGCGCGCGCCACCATGGAGCGCCAGGTGCGCCACCTGGTGCGGCTGGTGGACGATCTGCTCGATGTGAGCCGCATCACGCGCGGGCACCTCGAGCTTCGGCGCAGCCGCGTGACGCTCGCGTCGGTGCTCGAGCAGGCGGTCGAGGCGTGCCGCGCGCAGATCGACGCGGCGGGGCACGCGCTCGAGATCTCGGCGCCGCCGGCGGCGCTCGCCGTCGAAGCCGACCCGGTGCGCCTCGTCCAGGTGGTCTCCAACCTGCTGAACAATGCCGCCAAGTACACCCGCCCCGGCGGGCGCATCGTGCTCGAGGCGTGCGCGCAGCACGGCGAGGCGCGGATCCGCGTGCGCGACACCGGCATGGGCATTGCGCCGGAGATGCTCGACCGGGTGTTCGACCTCTTCACGCGCGGCGAGGCGTCGAACGATCCGGGAGCCAGCGGGCTGGGCATCGGGCTTACGCTCGCCAGGCGCCTCGTGGAGCTGCACGGCGGCACGCTGGAGGCGCGCAGCGAAGGCCTCGGCCGGGGCAGCGAATTCATCGTGCGCCTGCCGCTGCTCGAAGCGCCCGAGGCCCCGGCGCCGCTGCCGGTCGAGGAGCCGCCGCGCCCGGCGGCCGGCCGGCGGGTGCTGGTGGTGGACGACAATCGCGACGCCGCCGCGACGCTCGCCGCGCTGCTCCAGCTCACGGGGAACCAGGCGCGCGTCGCGTATGACGGCGCCGAGGCGATCGCCGCGGCCGCCGAATACCGGCCCGAGGTGGTCCTTCTGGATATCGGCCTGCCCAAGGTCGACGGCTACGAGGTGTGCCGCGCGATGCGCGCGCAGCCCGGCGGCCGGGAGCGCCTGATCGTCGCCCTGACCGGCTGGGGCCAGGACCAGGACCGGCGCCGCTCCGAGCAGGCCGGCTTCAACGCCCACCTGGTGAAGCCCGCGGATTACAGCAGCCTCGCGCGGATCCTCGCCGCATCGCCGCCGGGCGCGCAGCCTACGACGGAAACCAGCGCGCGCGGCCGGGCCAGCGCTCCACGAGGTCGATGAAGAGCGGGTCGATGCCCGCCGCCTGCTCCGCCACCTCGCGCGCCAGCGGGCCGGGCTCCTCGTTGTAGGCGAGCAGCGAGAGGTCGGTCATGCGCATCGGGTAGAGGATACCGTCGAGGTGGTCGCATTCGTGCTGCAGGAGCGCGGCCCAGGAGCTGCGCGCCTCGTGGCTCACCGCGCGGCCCTCGAGGTCCTGGTAATCAATGCGGATGTGCAGGAAGCGCGGCACCTTGCCGTGCAGGCCCGGGATCGACAGGCAGCGCTCCCAGACGGGCGTGCTTCGCTCGGTGAGCGGCGTGATGACCGGGTTCACCATCACCGTCCAGGGCCGCGGCTCCAGGCCGGAGCCCGCGGGGATGCGCGCGGCGATGATGCGATAGACCACCACCCGCAGCGGCACGAAGACCTGGGGCGCCGCGAGGCCGCTCGCGCCGATGTCTTCCAGCGTCTCGCGCATGTCGGCGGCAAGCCGCCGGATCTCGGGCGCCGCCGGGTCGGCCACGGGCGCGGCCTTTCGCGCGAGCACCGGGTTGCCCATCTTCGCGATGCGCAGGATCGCCATGGCGGAATCATGAAGGTACGATGCCGGCTTCACAAGTGTGATCCGCGCCGTTCTCATAGACCTCGACGGCACGCTCGTCGACACGGCGGGCGACCTCGCCGAAGCGGCCAACCGGATGCTGGCGGCGCTGGGGCGGCCGCCGTGCACCGTCGCGCAGGTGCAGACCTTCGTCGGCAAGGGCATCGCGCGCCTCGTCGAGCGCTGTCTCGCCGGGTCGCTCGAGGCTCGTGTGGATCCACGGATTCTCGGGCGCGCGCTGGAGCTCTTCGGGACCGCCTACGAAGCCTCGTCCGGGGAGCATAGCCGCGTCTACCCAGGCGTGCGCGAGGGCTTGGCTGCGCTCGAAGCGCAGGGCCTCGCCCTCGCGTGCGTCACGAACAAGGCGGCGCGCTTCACAGGGCCGCTGCTCGAGCGCATGGGGCTCGCGGCGCATTTCCGCACGGTGGTGTGCGGCGACATGGTGGCGCGCGGCAAGCCGGATCCCGCGTGCTACCGGCTCGCGTGCGAGCGCTTGGACGTCGCCGCGGGCGAGGCGCTGGTGGTGGGCGACTCCGAGAACGACGCGCTCGCCGCGCGCGCGGGGGGGCTCCGGGTGGTGTGCGTGCCCTACGGCTACAACGAGGGTCGTCCCGTGCAGTCGCTTGAGTGCGATGCGATCGTCGCCGACCTCGCGGCGCTCGCGGAGTACGTGCGGGCGCATCAGTAGACCGGCCGGCCCATGAGCCGGCGTGACCAGGGGTGCGCGGCCCGCATTTTGCTGGAACCGGGGGTCACTCAATACTGGAGGTCGTCATGTTGAGCTGGGCCATTGCGTTCTTCATCCTCGCGCTGATCGCGGCGTTCTTCGGCTTCACCGGGCTTGCGGGGGCCGCCACCAACATCGCGTGGATTCTGCTGGTGATCTTCGTCATCGCCTTCATCGTGTCCTTGATCGCCGGCCGGGGCACCCGCGGCGGTCGCGACGACCTGGTGTAGCGCCGCCTGACGGGCTTGTGGCTATAGTCGCGGCATGGATGCCGCGGCGCCGCGTGGCCCGGAAGACAAGGAGCAGCCGCTTCGGGAAGACCGGCGGCTGCTCGGCCGCCTGCTCGGGGACGTGATCGCCGAGCAGGTGGGCGAGGCCACCCGCAGCCGCATCGAGGCGATCCGGCGCACCGCAGTGCGCTTTCGCCGGACGGAGTCGGACCCGACGCTCGCCGCGGATGCGGCGGCGGTCAAGGCGGAGCT
>DATLGR010000167.1:0-2471 GCA_035540415.1 Burkholderiales bacterium
TGGTGGCGGTGACGCCGTACGCGAGGGAGTACGGCATGAACTGGCTCTACGCCGCCGCCACCGCCACCAACCTCGCGCGCGTGGGCAGCCGGCAACATTGGGTCTCCGACACGGTGGGCGGCGCGCTGCTCGGCTACGCGCTCGGCGAGCTCGCCTGGCAGGCGCGGCGCGATGCGCGCCTGAACGCCAAGGGTCCGACGCTCGCGGTCGCGCCCGACGGCGTGGCGCTAAAGTGGGCGCTGCCATGACCGCGCTTCGAAAACAGGGTACGTCCCTCTTTTTTTTGTTGTGGCTGTTCCTGCTGCCGGCGGCGGCGCAGGCGTGCAAGGTGGTGGATCCCGAGCTGCAGGGGAGTTACCGCGGGCCGTGCGTGAACGGGCTTGCCGAGGGCGAGGGCGAGGCCGTGGGCACGGCGCGCTATCGCGGGGGCTTCCGCGCCGGGCTCAAGCACGGGCGCGGGGTGAAGGAGTGGCCGAGCGGCGATCGCTACGAGGGCGAGTGGGCCGACGACCGGCGCCACGGCGCGGGCGTGTACACGTGGGGGCGCGGGCGCTGGGCGGGCGAGCGCTACGAGGGCGGCTACCGCGAGGACCGGCGCCACGGCTTCGGCGTCTACCGCTGGCCGAGCGGCGACGTCTACGCGGGGCCGTGGGAGGACGACCGCATCGCCGGGCCGCCCACGCCGATGATGCTCGCGCGCGCGAAGTTCGAGGCCGAGGCACGCGCCGCGGTCGCCAAGGAAGGCCAGCGCGTGTGCCGCTTCATGCCGGTGGGCATCGGCGGCGGCGAGTGGGTGCGCGGCACGGTGGCCGGCGTGAGCGGCGAGCAGGTGGGCGTGCGCATCGACGAGGCGGGCTCGCATCCGCACGTGGCGGCGGGCGTGGAGCTGCGCGCGGGCGAGGTGTTCTGGGACCTGCCCACCGAGTGGACGCCCTGCTACTGAGTCAGCCCTTGGCCGGCGCCACGCAGCGCGCGTTGGGCACCGCGTGCTTCTCGAGGTCGGCGGCGATGATGCGGCAGCTCTCGGCGGCCGCGAGGTCCGGCCCTGCGATGACGATCACGGTATCGCGTACGTAAAGCACGTGCGCGCCCTGCGCCGCGGCAAGCCGCTGCTGGGCGGCTTCGGCTTCGCGCTCGCAGCGCATGAACTCCACCGCGCAGCTCTTGCACTGCGCGCGGATCGGCTCGACGAAGCGCTCGTTCGCGGCGCGGCACGCCTCCTCGCCGGCGGCGCGGCCCGAGAACGCCGTGTAGACGATGCCCTCGGGCGCGGCGACGCGTGCGACGGGGTAATAAGGCTGGCGGGAGAGGTGAAGCCAGGCGGCGATGCCGATGCCGCCGGCGAGCAGAAAAAGGGCGGCGGCAAGGGTCTTCACCTTGCCGCCCCGATGCGATGGAAATTACTTGCCGTGCGTGACGGCGGGCTGGCTGCTGGTGCTGCTGGCTGCGCCGGCGGCGATGGCCCCGGCGGCGACCGCAAGGCCGGCAGGCACCGCGACCGCGACCCCGGCCGCCACTCCGGCCGCGCCGGCCGCGACGCCGCTCGCCGCGGCACCCGCGGGCGCGCCCACCGGGGCGGCAACCGCGCCGCCCGCGCCGGACACCGGCGCGCCGGCCGCGGTGACCTGCGCAACCTGTTGACCCGCTTGCGCAAAAGCGGCCGCGGCCGCCCCGAAGGCAGACACTGCGATAAGAATTCGGACTGCTTTCACGAGGCCTCCCAATCCGTTGGTGTTTCAGGGGTGAAGCGTGACTTGGTATGCAGCGTATCGGGATTTTCCTGTCGTTGCAATGAGGCGACAGTAAAAATACCGAAGGGCAAGGGGTCAGCGGCCGGCCGCGGCGCTTTCCGTGGCGGCGAGGTGCCGCTCGAGGATGCCCGCCATCGTTTTCATCCCGACGTGGTCGTAGCCGCGGCAGTGCAGCCGCTCGTGCTCGATGATGTCGCGCGTCGGCGGAAAGTCCGCGCTGTACCAGACATGGCAGCGGCGGTTGGCGAGGTCGAACTCCGCGCAGGCGAGCGGCTGCATGCCGAAGGCGACGTAGCGGTCGCACCGCGTTCTCATCACCGCGTGCGGCACGTAGTGCTCGACGATCTCGAGCGTAGGCCAGCCGGGCACCTTCTCGTGGCCTACGATGGTGCAGGCGGACAGGAGCACGACGAGGAGGGCCAGGCTCGCCGGCCCCCCGAGCTGGTGGCGTCGGGGCCTTTGCATGCGCCGCATTGTGGGGAGCGGGCATTGCGCGCCGGGCCGGCGCCCCCCCGCCCGGCCGAGCTAGGCGCCATGCGCCGGTGGGATCAGGTTTCGAGCTGGTACAGCGTGCGGTTGGCGCGGCGCAGGCGCGCCGAGATCTCGCGCGCGAGGTTCGCGAGCAGCCGGATGGCGAGCGCCTGGTCCTCGCGCACGATGCGCTCGTAGGCCGCGCGCGTCAGGACGTAGCAGACCAGGTCCTCGTCGGCCACCACGGTC
>DATLGR010000168.1:0-8302 GCA_035540415.1 Burkholderiales bacterium
GTAGATGCCGTGGGGATGCAGGCGCGGAAGCGTCCCAGGCCAGGCGCGCGCGAAGCGGGTGCCGATCTCGTAGGCGCCGACCACCGCCCTGAGGACCCCGGGCAGCGGCGCCGCGCCGGCCTCGGCGGCCGCGAGGATGAGCGGCTGGCTGAGCGCCCCGGCATGCACGGCGGTGCGCGTGTAGCCCTCGTCGAGCTCGTTCCACGTCACGGCAAGCCCATTGGCCACGGCGGCCTCGGCGAGCGACGCCCGGGGTGCGCCGGCGCGAAAGATGGTCGACTGCTCGGCGGTTCGCGTCGCGATGACGCGCTCATGCCAGGCGCGAACTTCGGGCTCCTGCGCCGCCGACAGCGTGGCGGCGATGTTGTCGCCGAGCACCAGCACCGCCGTCGCCACGGTCTCGGGCGGGAGCGATTCCACCTGCAGTTGCGACGCCCAGACACACAGGGTCCGCAGATTGCGCGCGAGCGCTTCGCTGGTCTCATTCATGGCTGCCCGAGTATGCCAAAGGGACCGTCGCCTGCGTTAGCATCGGGGCTCCGTGAAGCGCACGCTCATCATCGGCGCGGGACTCGTCGGCGCGCAGGTCGCGCGGCTGCTCGTCGAGGCGGGCGAGCGGCCGGTGCTGATGGACCGGGCGCCGCAGCCGCAGGCGCTCGGCGCGATCGTCGACCTGGGCGCGGTCGTGCTCGAGCAGGCCGACGTGCTGCAGCCGCTCGCGCTCGCGCGCGTGCTGCGCGAGCATCGCATCGAGGCGGTGGTGCACCTCGCGGCGAACCCGCTGCTCACCATGGGCGCGCAGGCCGACCCGCGCGGCGCGATCGAGCTCAACATCGCCGGCACCGCCAACGTGCTGGAGGCGGCGCGCGTGTTCGGCCTGGAGCGCGTGGTGGTGGCGAGCTCGAACGTGCTCAACCACCACCTCGCGGGCGGCGAAGGCGCCGGCGACGCGATGGACGAGGAAGCCTTTGCGCGGCCGGTCTCGATCTATGCCGCCTGCAAGCAGGCGGTCGAGGCGCTCGGGCTCAACTATGCGCGCTGGTTCGGCGTCGAGTTCGCCGCGCTGCGCTACGGCGCGGTGGCCGGGCCCTGGAGCGGCGCGGGCGGCGGCGGGCCGAGCAACGCGTTCCTCGGCCTGGTGCGCGCGGCGCTCGCCGGCGAGGAGGTGGCGGTGCCGGCCACCACGCTCGAGTGGGTCTACGCGAAGGACGCCGCCGCCGGCACGGTGGCGGCGCTGCGCGCGCGGCTCACAAGCCGCGTGTTCAACCTCACCATGGGCAGCCTCACCAGCCCCGAGGCGCTCGCCGCCGCGATCCGCGCCGAGTTCCCGCAGGCGCGGGTACGGCTCGCCGCGCCCGCCGGCACGCCGGCCTTCGCGCCGATGACGCGCGCCTCGAGCCTCGAGCGGGCCCGCGCGGTGCTCGCCTGGGCGCCGGCCTACGACATGCCCGCGGCGGTGCGCGACCTCGCCGCCTGGCTGCGGGCGCACGGCGTCAGGCCAGCCAGCCCGGCAGCGCCAGCGCGAGCCCCGGGAACGCCATGATGAGCGCCACGCGCGCGAGGTCCGAGACGAGGAATGGCAGCACGCCCTTGTAGGTCTCGAGCATCGGCACGTCCTTCGCGAGGGAGTTGATGACGAAGACGTTGAGCCCCACCGGCGGGGTGATGAGGCCGACCTCCACCACGATCAGCGACAGGATGCCGAACCACAGCAGCAGCTCCCCCTGCGGCATGCCGAAGTCGAGGCCCGAGATGATCGGCCAGAAGATCGGCACGGTGAGCAGGATCATGGAGAGCGAGTCCATCACGCAGCCGAGCACCACGTAGAGCGCGAGCATGGTGAGCAGCACCGCGAGGGGCGGCAGGCCCGAGTCGCGGAACCAGTCGGCGGCGTAGATCGGCAGCTGCGTGAAGCCGAGGAACGCGCTGAACATGGCGGCGCCGAGGATGATGAGATAGATCATCCCGGTGGTCTCGGCAGTGCCGATCAGCGCCTCGACGAAGCCGCGCCAGCGCATGCCGCCCTGGAACACCGCCACGAGGAAGGTGCCGGCCGCGCCCACCCCCGCACCCTCGGTGGGGGTGAAGAAGCCGACGTAGATGCCGCCCATCACCAGCACGAAGATGAGCAGCACCGGCCAGATCTCGGCGAGCGCGGCGAGGCGCTCGGCGCGGCTCGCGCGCGGGCCCGCCGGCCCGGCCTGCGGCTGCAGGCGCACCACCACGCCGACCGTGAGGATGTAGCCCAGCGCGGCGATGATCCCCGGGATGAGCGCCGCCTGGAACAGCGCCACCACGCTGCCCTGCACCATGATGGCGTAGATGATGAGCACGATCGAGGGCGGAATCAGGATGCCGAGGGTGCCGCCGGCGGCGATCGACCCGGTGGCGAGCGCGCCGGAGTAGCGGTAGCGCTCGAGCTCGGGCAGCGCCACCTTGCCCATGGTCGCCGCGGTGGCGATCGAGGAGCCGCTGATGGTGCTGAACCCGGCGCAGCCGCCGAGCGCCGCCATGGCGATGCCGCCGCGCCAGTGCCCGATCCAGGCCGCGGCGGCGCGAAAGAGCGACTTCGACAGCCCCGCCTGCGCCGCGAACTGGCCCATCAGCATGAACAGCGGTATGACCGACAGGTCGTAGCTGGAGAAGCGCCAGTAGGTTTCGGTCTTCAGGTGGTTGAGCAGGGCCGCCACGCCGCCGATCGAGGCGTAGCCCGCCATGCCCACCACCAGCATCGCCACGCCGATGGGGATGCGCAGCGCCAGCAGCACGAGCAGCGCCACGAAGCCCCACAGGCCGATCTCGAGCCCGCTCATTTCCGGGCTTCGCGGATGAACTCGTAGAGCGTGTAGGCGATGGCGACGACGAGAAAGAGCAGCAGCACGAAGGCGAGCGGGAACGTGGTCCAGCGCGGGAACCCGACCGTCATCGAGCGCTCGCCGAACTGGTACATGTCGATGCCGCCGAGGACGAGCCGCCAGGCGAGGATCGCCGCGACCGCGAGGTAGAGCGCCGCCCCCGCGGCGTCGAGGACCGCCTTGACGCGCGCCGGGGCGCGCAGGGTGAAGAAATCGACGATGACGTTGCCGCGGGTGAGCTGCACCCAGGGCAGCATCGCGAACACCGCCACGCCGGTGCCGATGCCGACGAGCTCGAAGTCGCCGGTGATCGGCCGGCCGACGGTCACGCGCAGCGCGACGCTGGTGGCCACGAGCAGCGCCATGGCGAAGAGCACCAGGCCGCCGAACACGGCCGAGGCGCGCGCAGCCGCGTGCAGCAGGCGGCCCATGCGCGCGCTACTTGGCGTACTTGTCGATCAGCGCCTGGGCGTCGGCAAGCAGCGCCTTGCCGTCGATGCCGGCCTTCTTGACCTCCGCGAGCCAGCGCTCGATCACCGGCTGCGAGGCCTTGCGCATCCGGGCCACTTCGTCCGGCGGGATGACGTGGAACTGGTTCTGCGCCTTGGCCTGCATCGCCTTCTTGCCCGGGTTCTCGATCTCGCGCCAGTTCTCGCCGGCCCAGCGCGCGATGTTGCGCCCGGCATTGGCGTCGATCACCTTCTTCAGGTCCGGCGGCAGCTTGTCGTAGCTCGCGCGGTTCATGAGGAAGGCGAAGACGTTGGTGCCCAGGCGGGGCTGCGGCCCGGAGAGCTCGGTGAAGTGATCCACCAGCTCCTCCAGCTTGAGCGACGGGGCGATCTCGTAGGTGAGGGTGACGCCGTCGATCACCCCGCGCGAGAGCGCCTGCGGGATCTCGTTGAGCGGCAGGCCGATGCCGGCGGCGCCGAGCGCCTCCAGCATCCACACGCCGCTGCGCGCCGCGGCGCGGATCTTCATGCCCTTGAGATCGTCCATGCGGCGCACCGGGCGCTTGGTGGCGATGAGGAAGCCGTCGTGCGCGTGCATCAGGATCGGGAAGTAGCCCTTCAGGTCCGCCGCGAGGTGCTTGTCCTGGAAGTCCTGCAGCGCAAGCGTGGACGAAAGCGCGTCGCGGTGCACGAAGGGCAGCTCGAAGGGCTCGCTGCGCGGCATGCGCCCGGGCGTGAAGCCCGGCAGCACCCAGACGATGTCGACCACCCCGTCTCGGGCCTGGTCGAGGAGCTGCGGCGCCGCGCCGCCGAGCTGCATCGCCCAGAAGGGCTGGATGCGCAGGCGCCCGCCGGACTCCTTGGTCACCTTCTCCGCCCACGGGATCAGAAACGTGCGCGCGGGGTTGGCCACCGGCGGAATGAACGTGTGCATGCGCAGCGTCACCTCCTGCGCCTGCGCGGCGGGAACGGCGAGCACTGCGGCGGCGGATGCGGCCAGGACGGCGGCGAGGGTGCGGCGCTTCATCGGAATCCTCCTCGGGTTTCGACCGCAGTATGCCAAATCCGCCGCGCGCTGCGTTAGCATCGGCGCATCCCTATGGCCTACCTCGTCGGCATCGACATCGGCGGCACCTTCACCGACTGCGCCATCGTGGACGGCGCCGGCGGACTGCTCACCACCAAGGTTCCCTCCACGCCCCAGGACTTCTCGCGCGGGATGATGGACGCGCTGGACGCCGGGGCGCAGAAGCTCGGCCTCGCGCTCGATGCGTTCTGCCGCGACATTGCGTTCCTGTCGCACGGCACGACGGTGGGCACGAACACCATCATCCAGAAGCGCGGCGCGAAGGTGGGGCTCATCACCACGCGCGGCCACGAGGACGCGATCCACATCATGCGCGGCTCGCGCGGCTACGGCGGGCGCGACATCCGCAAGGTGGTGCATTTCCCCGAAACCGCGAAGCCCGTGCCCATCGTGCCCAAGCGCCTCATCCGCGGGGTGTCCGAGCGGGTCGACTGCTTCGGCGAGATCGTCGTGCCCCTGAACGAAGCCGAAGCGGAGGCCGCGGTGCGCGAGCTGCTGCACGAAGGCGTGCAGGCGATCGCGGTGTGCTTCCTGTGGTCGTTCCGCAACCCGGCGCACGAGGCGAGGGTGCGCGAGCTGGTGAAGCGCTTCGCGCCCGAGGTCTTCGTCACCTGCTCGACGGACATCGCGCCCAAGTGGGGCGAGTACGAGCGCGTCACCGCCACCGCGCTGAACGCCTACCTCGGGCCGGTCATGGCCGGCTATCTCCAGAAGCTCGATACGTCGCTGCAGCGCCTGGGGTACGGCCACGGCCTGCAGATCGCCCAGTGCGGCGGCGGCACGGTGCCGGTGGAGCGCGCCGGCGAGGCGCCGCTGCTCACCCTCGACTCGGGGCCGGTCGCCGGGGTCACCGCCTCGCTCTTCCTCGGCGAGGCGATGGGCGAGCGGAACATCATCACCACCGACATGGGCGGCACCTCGTTCGACGTCTCGATCATCTACGGCGGCAAGCCCGCGTACTCCTTCATCAGCAACACCGACCAGTACGAGTACTTCCTGCCGAAAGTCGACCTGCAGGCGATCGGCGCGGGCGGCGGGAGCCTGGTGCGCGCCGACCCCGAGACGCGCACGCTCACCGTCGGCCCCGACAGCGCCGGCGCCTTTCCCGGGCCGGTGTGCTACTCGCGCGGCGGCACCGTGCCCACGGTCACCGACGCGCAGCTCGTGCTCGGCTACCTCGACCCCGACCACTTCGCCGGCGGCCGCATGAAGCTCGACAAGGCGGCCGCCCTCCAGGCCATCGAGTCCCTCGGCAGGCAGATCGGCATGTCGGCCGTCGAATGCGCCGCGGGAATCTGCCGCATCGTCGAGCTGCAGATGGCCGACGTCATCCGCAAGGTGACGGTCGAAAAAGGCTTCGACCCGCGCGACTTCGTGCTCTTCGCCTTCGGCGGCGCGGGGCCCGCGCACGCCGGCGTGTTCGCCGCCGAGCTCGGCGTCAGGAAAGTGATCGTGCCGCAGCGCAAGGCCGCCTCCACCTGGTGCGCGTTCGGCGCCGCCGCGGCCGACGTGCTGCACATCTTCGAGCACACCGAGATCATGCCCACGCCGGTGAGCGCGCAGCGCATCAACGGGATCCTGGAGAAGATTCAACGCGACGCCCAATCGCTGATGAAGTCCGAAGGCATCGCCGCCAGCCGGCAGCGCTTCGAGTTCTCGCTCGACGTGCGGCACAAGGGCCAGATCAACGAGGTCGAGCTCCTGCTGCCCTGGGCGCGGCTCCCCGGCGCCTACGAGCCGGCGCTGCGCAAGCTGTTCGTCGAGCGCTACGAGAAGCTCTACGGCCGGGGCTCGGCGCTCGCCGGCGCGACCCTCGAGATCGTCGTGTGCCGCCTGCGCGCGCGCGCCCTCACCCCGCGCCCCAAGCTCGTGCGCGCGAAGAACACCTCGCGCGCCATCCCGCGCGCCGCGCTGCGCAAGCCGCGCATGATCCACTGGTCGCGCCTGAAGAAGACGCCGGTCTACGACGGCGAGGCGCTCGTGCCGGGCAACGTCATCGCCGGGCCCGCCATCGTCGAGACCGCCGACACCACCGTCGTCGTGCACCCCGGCCGCACGCTGCGCCTCGACGCGCTGGGCAACTTCGAGCTCACCTTCTCTCGCTAGCAACGCGAAATCAGGGACGTACCCCATTTTCCATGAACGCACCCCTCCGCAAGCTGAACGAGCTCACCGGCGTCGCCTTCGACGGCCGCCGCACCGGCTACGTGCCGCCGAAGCAGCTTCGTATTTCCCCTCGCCTCAGGCTCCATAAAAAATCGAAGCAAGACATCGACCCCGTCACTTTCGAGGTGGTGCGACACGCGCTGTGGAACGTGAACGAGGAGCACGGCGCGACCATCCAGCGCCTGTCGGGCTCGCCGGTGGCGATGTACGCGCTCGATCTGAACCCGTCGATCCTCACCGAGGATGCCGAGTTCGTCTACTTCGGGCCCTACATGCAGTACATGTCCGGGGTCACCGACACGCAGGTGAAGTGGACCCTCGAGAACCGGGCCGACAACCCCGGCATCCGCGACGGCGACATGTTCCTCGCCAACGACCCGTGGGTCGGCGCGGCGCACCAGATGGACGTGATGCTGCTCTGCCCGGTGTTCTGGAAGGGCGAGCTTTTCTGCTGGGTCACCAACTGCCTGCACCAGTACGACATCGGCGGCATCACCCCGGGGAGCTTCTGCCCCTCGGCGCGCGACGCCTACGACGAGGGCATCCTGCTGCCGCCGATCAAGATCGTCGAAGGCAACGAGATCCGGCGGGACATCGAGGAGGTGTACCTGCGCAGCTCGCGCAAGCCCTCGGCGGTGGCGCTCGACTTCCGCGCCCAGCTCGCCGGCAACATGACGGCGAAGGGCCGCATCCTCGCCCTCATCGAGCGCTACGGCGCCGACACGGTGAAGGGCGCGATGCGCAAGATCATCGACGACGGCGAGCGCGCCTTCCTCAAGAAACTCGCGCGCCTGCCCGACGGCGTGTGGCGCGACCGCACCTACGTGGAGTGCTGCCGGCCCGGGGATCGATCGGTTCATAGAGTTCTTTTGACGTTGAGAAAAAGCGGGAACAAGCTTGTCTTCGAGAACGAGGGCACCGACCCGCAGGCGGGCGCCATCAACGCCACCTACTCCGGCTGGCGCGGCGCGATCATGGTGGCGCTGAACGAGCTCCTGTGCTGGGACCAGTACTACGCGGTGGGCGGCGCGCTGCGCCATGTGGATTTCAACCCCACGCCGGGCACGCTCAACTGCGCCGACTTCCCGGCCTCGGTCTCCACCGCGCCGGTGCAGTGCATGGAGATCTCGCTCTACCCCGCCTACAACGTGCTCTCGAAGATGCTGTATCCCGACCCGGAGCTGCGCCGCGACCTGATGTGCATCGGCGGCACGAGCCAGTGGCCTGCGACCATCTTCCGCGGGATCGACCAATGGGGCGAGCGCTTCGGCTACCTGCTCGTCGACCCGATCGGCGGCGCGATCGGCGCCTTCTCGCACGCCGACGGCATCTCCACCGGCGGCCAGGCGAGAACGCCCATCTGCAAGCTGCCGAACGTGGAGCACACCGAGCAGAGCTTCCCGGTGCTGTTCCTCTACCGGAAGGAAATCACCGACTCCGGCGGCGCCGGCAAGTGGCGCGGCGGCCTCTCGGCCGAGTCCTGCTTCATCCCGCATGGCACCGACCGCATCACGCACGATACGCTCTCCTCGGGCAACGCGGTCCCCACCTCGACCGGCATGATGGGCGGCTACCCCGGCGCGGTGAACCGCTACCGGTTCCTGCGCGACTCGAATGTCCTCGAGCGCATGAAGCGCTCTTCGCTCGTCAACGACATCGACGAGCTCGAAGGCAAGCCCGAGACCCTGCAGCTGCGCCAGCAGGACTTCGTGCAGAACCCGGCCGACGTCTACGCCGTGCTCTGG
>DATLGR010000169.1:0-3893 GCA_035540415.1 Burkholderiales bacterium
GACGTACACGAACCCACGGTGGGCGGCGGGGACGTCCTGCTCCAGCCGCGCGCCGGCCTCCAGCCGCACCTCGAGCAGCCACATCGGCCAGTCGCTGCCGTGGGGATGCGAAATTTCGCCCGACGCGCCGGCGTAGACCCGCACCAACCCCCGCTCGAGGCTGCGCACCGGGGTGTCGGCGAGGCGCTGGTCGCGGTAGCGCGCGGGGATCATCTTCATGCGCGCCGGCAGGTTGAGCCACAGCTGCAGCGTATGGACCTGCGCCCCGCCGTGGGGCATCTCGCTGTGCAGCACCCCATGCCCGGCGGTCATCCACTGCACATCGCCCGCCCGCAGCACGCCATGGGCACCCGTGTGATCGCGGTGCTCGAGCGCCCCTTCGAGCACGAAGGTGACCGTCTGCATGCCGCGGTGGGGATGCTCCTCGAAGCCGCCGGGCGCGGCGAACCAGTCCTCCGACAGGAACAGGAACGGGGAGGTCGCTTCGTACCCTTCGGCACCGATCACGAGCTGCTTCTTCTGCACCTGCGAGGTGGCGCCGCGCGGGATGACGCGGCTGACCCGGACGATGGGGCGGCCCATGGGCTAACCGGCGGCTCTCAGCCTGAAGCGCTGGATCTTGCCGGTCGCGGTCTTGGGCAGCTCGTCGCGGAACTCGATCCAGCGCGGATACTTGTAGGGCGCGAGCCGGTCCTTGACATGCTGCTGCAGCGCCGCCTTCAGCGCCTCGGAGGGGCTGTGGCCGGGCTTCAGCACCACGAACGCCTTCGGCTTCACCAGCTTTTGCTCATCCTCCATGCCGACGACGGCTGCCTCCAGCACCGCCTCGTGCGAAATGAGCGCGGACTCCACTTCCACCGGCGAGACGTAGATGCCGCTCACCTTGAGCATGTCGTCGGAGCGCCCGCCGTAGATGTAGTAGCCCTGCTCATCGAAGCTGTACTTGTCGCCGCTGCGCGTCCAGGGTCCGTGGAAGGTGCCCTTGGTGCGCTCGCGCTGGTTCCAGTACAGGAGCGCCGCGGTGGGTCCGCTGATCTGCAGCTCGCCGAGCTCGCCCGGCCCGGTGACGATCTGCCCCTCGTCGTCCACGAGGCGCACTTCGTAACCCGGCACCGGCTTGCCCGTGGTGCCGTAGCGCACCTCGCCGGGCCGGTTGGAAAGGAAGATATGCAGCATTTCGGTCGAGCCGATGCCGTCGAGGATCTCCACGCCCGTGCGTTCGGTCCAGCGCTTGCCCAGCCCCGCGGGCAGCGCCTCCCCCGCGGAGGCGCAGATGCGCAGCGCAAGCTGCTCCCGGCTCGGAAACGCGGGGCTCGCGAGCAGCGCCGCGTACAGGGTGGGCACGCCGTAGAAAATGGTGGGCTTCCTCTCCACCAGGCGCTTGAACACCGCCTCGGGCGTGGGGCGCTCGGCCATCAGCACCGTGCTCGCGCCGACCGCCAGCGGGAACGTGAGCGCATTGCCCAGGCCGTACGCGAAGAAGAGTTTCGCCGCCGAGAACACCACGTCGGATTCGTGGATGCCGAGCACCGGCTTGGCGTAGAGCTCGGCCGTCGCGACGAGGTGCGAGTGCAGGTGCACCGTGCCCTTGGGCGCTCCGGTGGAGCCGGACGAATAGAGCCAGAAGCACATGTCGTCGCGCGTGGTTGGCGCGCGCTCGGCCCTGGCGGGCGCGCTGGCGAGCAGCGCCTTCAGTCGGGCGTGCGGCACGCGATGACGCAGGTCCGGGCAGCGCAGGCCCTCGAAGCTTTTCATGAGCGGCTCGGAAACGAAGAGCGCGCGCGCCCGGCTGTCGCGAAGCTGGTAGTCGTAGTCGGCCGGCGTCAGCAGCGTGTTCATCGCCACCGGCACGATGCCCGCCTTGATCGCACCGAGGAACAGCGCCACCCAGTCGGCGTCGTCGAGCATCGCGATCGCGATGCGCTGCTCGGGCTCGATGCCGAGGCCGCGCAAGGCGTTCGCCGCGCGGTCCACGCGCTCGGCGAGCTCGGCGTACGTGGTGGTGCCGCCATCGTCGATGTAGGCGACCTTGGACGCGCGGCCGGCGGCGAGGTTGCGCTCGATGAGGTCGACGGCGGCGTTGTAGTCGCGGGGCACCGGCTGCATGGCTAACGGCGTGCGATGAGATCCGAGGCCATCAGCTCGGGCTCCAGGCCCGCGGCTTCCTCGGCGGCGTAGTTCAGCTCGATCTTGATGCCGTTGGGGTCGTACAGGAAGAGCTGGAAGAGCGCCTGGCCGTTGGCGCGCCGCTGGCTGAAAGGCACCCCCTCGCGCCGCAGGTGCTCGAGCATGGCGCGCAGGCCGGTCGCGCGGAACGCGATGTGGTCGAGGGCGCCGGTGCCCGTGCCGCCGTCCTGCGAGGTCCGGCCGAGATAGCGCTTCTGGATATCGCCGGCGGCCTTTGCGCTCGGGCCGATGTGGACCACATCGACCTCGCCCGCATACATCCAGTGCACCGGAAAGCCGAAGTCCGGGTGCGGACCGGGCGTCATGCCGAGCACGCGCTGATACCAGTCGCGCGTGGCGTCGATGTCGTCGGCCGCAACCAGAAAATGCTCCAAGTGGCGAATCGGCATGGGTCAACTATATACGAAGCGGCCGCACTCGCGCTCTCCACTGCGGTCCGAGGGTTGAGGTGGAGGATCATGCAGAGCGAGCTACGAACACCCGAGCAATTGCGCGAGCACTATCTCATCGAGCGCGAGCTCGCGGACCGGCTGCGCCGGGCACCGAAGGACCAGCGTCGCCGGCTGTATTCCGAAGTCTACGGGGAGCTTTTGCGGCGCGTGCCCCATCACCCGCGCCTGCGAGCGCGCCACGATCCGGCCAGCGCCCGCGAGCGCCAGGAGCATGTGGAGCGCATGCTCGCGCTCGTGAGGCGCTTCGTCTCGCCCGAGCGTGCGCTGATGGAAATCGGCAGCGGCGACTGCGCACTATCCCTGCGCGCGTGTGCATTCGCGCGCCGCGTGTACGCCCTCGACGTGACCGATCAGTTGCCGCCGGAGGTCGCGCCGCCGCCCAACTTCGAGCTGGTGTTGATCGACGGCTACAGCATTCCCCTGCCGGATGGCGCCGTCGAGGTCGCGATGAGCGACCAGCTCATGGAGCATCTGCATCCCGAGGACGCGGAAGACCAGCTGCGGGAGATTCACCGTTGCCTCGCCCCCGGCGGCGTGTATCTGTGCATGACGCCGAATCGCCTGTACGGGCCCCGCGACATTTCCGAGTTCTTCGACGACGTCGCCACCGGCATGCACCTGCGGGAGTACTGCGCCCGGGAGATCCGGCCTCTGTTCCGGCGCGCCGGGTTCTCGCGACTGTCGTTCTACGTCGGGGCCAAGGGACGCTTTGGCACCTGCCCTTTCCCGCTGCTGTCGCTGACCGAGTCGATCCTCGACGCGCTGCCGCACCGCGCGCGCCGGCAGCTCGTGCGCAACCGCGTGGGGCGCGCGGTGCTGGAGCTGCGCATCGCGGCGTTCAAGGCCTGAGGACCGTCACTTGCGCCGGCGCGAGCCGCCGGCGCTGGCGGAAACCGCCTCGGCGATGAGCCGGGCACAGGGGCTGTCCTCATCCTTGCCTTCCTTGAGGAGCGGCACCACCGCGAGCAGCGGGTTCAGCGCGCCCATTACGATCGCGCCCACGCCCTTGGCCGCGATCCGCCCCAGGTCGGGCGACACCTGGGGCTCGCCGAACGTGCCGCGCACGTAGAGCGGGCTGTTCAGGGAGGCGAGGCTGCTCGACTTGGGCTTGGGATTGAGCATCAGGTTGAGCTCCTCGGACTTCAGGTTGATCACTCCGCCCCCCTCGATGTTCACCACCGCGGTGTCGAAGACGAAGGCATTGGTGCGCAGCAGCCCGTCCTTGACGCCGAAATCGGCGATGCCGCAGCGAAT
>DATLGR010000170.1:0-13330 GCA_035540415.1 Burkholderiales bacterium
GAATGGAGCGCCCGCCGAAGACCCTGGCGGCGAGCGCCAGCGCGTCCGCGTCGTGCACAACGCTGTCCACCAGGAGGGTGCCCAGCAGCTCCCGCGGGGCGGGCCCCGCGGCATCGACGCCCGGGCGCCGGGTTTCGTAGCCGCGCTGCCAGCGTCCGGCAAGCATCGGCGCGGCCCCGCCGCCATGCGCGAAGCAGAAGCGGATGGCGCGGTGCCGGTGGCGCACGCCGCCGAAGACCAGGTGGGCAATCGCCACGGCCGTCTCGTACGGGTTGCCGAGAAGATTTTCGAGATAGTAGGGCGCAAGGCGCCCGTCGCAGCAGGCGCCCGGGTGCACGAAGACGAAGCTGCGGCGCTCGTCGAGCAGCGCCCACAGGGGTGCGAGGCGCTCGTCGGAGAAGCAGGTCACGTTGGCGCCGCCCGCCGGGAGCGAGAACCCGGCGCCTTCGCCGGCGTAGCGCTCGGCGATCTCCACGGCGAGCGCGGGGTGCTCGACGGGCAGATGAAACAGCGGCCGCAGCTTCGGGCGCACGAGGCGCGCGAGGCCGTCGTTCGCGTACAGCCACCATTCGCGGGAGTGGTCGAGCGCGAGCTGCGGGCGATAGAGCGGCGGCGGAAGCGATACCCACGCGCTGTCGATGCGCTGCTCGTCCATCCAGCCGAGCAGCGCCTCGGGCTGGAACAGCCGCTGCAGGCCGACATGCACATCACTCGCCTGCGCCGGGATGGGCGGCGCGAGGTGCGCATGGACGTCCAGGGCGATGCGGCTCATGGCGTGGCCGCTCAGTCGAGCTTCGCGCCTGAACGCGCCACCACCGCCTCCCACTTGAGGAGCTCCGAGGCGATATGCGCGCGGAACTCCTCGGGGGTCGAGCCGACGAGCTGCACGCCGAGCGCCGAGAAGCGTCCCTCGACGTGCGGCAGCTTCACAATCTGCGCGATGGCGCCGGCAAGCGCGTCGATCGCCGGCTTCGGCGAGCCGGCCTTGGCGACCACGCCGAACCAGGGTGTCGCCTGGAAGCCGGGCAGGCCGGACTCGGCGATGGTCGGAATGCCCGGCTCCGCCTTGAGCCGCTGCGGCTCGGCGACGGCGAGCGCGCGCAGGCGCCCGGGGGCGAAGATGCCGGCCTGCGACTTGAGAAGCTCCATGGCGAGATGGCCGCTCGAGCCGTTGCCCTGCGACGCATAGCTGATCCGGCCGGGATGGCTCTTCGCGTAAGCCAGGAACTCCTGGAAGGTTTTCACCGGCAGCGCGGGATTCACGACGAGCACGAGTGGCGCGATGGCCACCAGCGACACCGGCGCGAAGGCCTCCTGCGGATCGAACGGCATCCGGTACATGAGCTTGTTGATCGCGATCGGCCCCGGCGGCCCGAGGAGCAGGGTATGCGCGTCGGGCTCCCCCGCCACCACGACCTGGCCGCCGATGGTGCCGTTCGCCCCGGGGCGGTTTTCGATGACAAAGGGCTGCTGAAAGCGCTTCGCGAGCTCATCACTCAGGGTGCGCGCGAGCAGGTCCACCGTTCCGCCCGGCGGGTTGGTGAGCACGAAGCGCACCGGCTTGGTGGGGTAGCTCTGCGCGAGCGCGCACAGCGGCGCCGCGGCCGCCAGCGCGAGGGCGAGCGTGCGAAGGCGCCGGCTCACCGCGGCTCCAGGTTGCCGTTCATCTCCTTGCCCCAGAACTCGGGCGCCCATTCCGGGCCCCACACGTAGGGCAGCTCGCTCCAGTCGCGCGTCTGCCAGGCGTCGCTGATGCGGTCCATGTCGGCGTAGTACTCGATCCAGCTGCCCCACGGGTCGCGGATGTAGTGGAAGAGGTTCGAGGCGAGCGCATGCCGTCCGGGCCCGAAGGTGTCCTTGTAGCCAGCGTTGCGCATGCGCCACGCGCCGAAGCCGATGTCGTCGATGCTCCCGACCTTGAAGCTCGCGTGCTGGTAGCCGCGATGGGTGCTGGGGATGAGGCCGAAGCAGTGGTGGTCGATGACGCCGTCGCCTGCGGCCATGAAGCTCACCTTTCCCGTCGCGCGGTCGCTGGTGCGCAGGCCGAGGGCTTCGGTGAAGAAGGCCTCCGCCTTCTCGTAGTCCGGCGTGAACATCAGCATGTGGCCGATGCGCTGCGGTTTGGGATCGCGGTTGAGCGACTGCCAGTAGTGCTGGTCGACGCGCGTGCCCGACGCGTTCGGGCTGTGGCCCTGATCGTGCGACTCGTAGGGCGAGCCGCCCGGGGCGAGGTTGATCCACGTGCCCCACGGGTCCTGGAACCAGAGGCCGGCGCGGGGCGCGTTGTCCGGCGGGGGCGCGGTCCGCAGGCCGTGCTTCGCGAGCTTGTCGGCAAAGCGCGCCTCGTCCTCGGGACGGATGAGGAACGAGAGGTGGTGCATGCGCTTCTGCCCGCCGCCTTTCATGGCGACGATGGCGTCGTTGCCGCCCTTCTCCGCCTGGAAGCCGACCGCTTCGCCGCCCTCGATCCAGCGGTCGACCGGCGTGAGGCCGAAGGCGGCGTAGAACTTCTTCGCCACGTCGAGATCGGGCACTTCCAGGCCGATGCCGTTCAAGCCGATGACTTTGGGCTCGCTCATGACTGGACCACCGCGATGGCATTGATCTCGATGAGGTACTCGGGCGAGACCATCTTCGTCACCTCCACCATGGTGGAGGCGGGCGCGGGCGACTTGAAGTACTCGCGGCGCACCTTGTGGATCTTCTCGAAGTGCTCGATGTTGCGCACGAAGACGTCGACCCGGCAGATGTCGTCCATGGAGCCGCCGGCCGTCTCCACCGCGCTCTTCAGGTTCTCGCACACCTGGCGCGTCTGGGCCTCGATGTCGCCGATGCCGGCGATGCTGCCGTCGGGCTTTCGCGCCGTCATGCCGGAGATGAAGACGAGCCGCCCGCGCGCCTCGACCTCGATCGCCTGCGAGAAATGGCCCATGGGCTCGCGCACCTTGCCGGTGCTCACCTGCTTTTTCATGTCGCTATCCTTTGCATGCCGAGCTTGTCGGCGGTTTGATGGAGCCTCGCGAGCACCTCGGGCGCGAGCGGCACCGCCTGCGCGTGCGCGGCGCGGCGGCTGCGCTCGAGGTCTCCCGGCGCGTAGAGGCGCTCCGTGCCCTCCGCGCGCTTCGCGTTGCGGATTTTCTGCGCCAGCGCCTGTGCCCGCGCGCCGAAGTCCTCGATGCCGAAGGCGGCGGGGTCGAGCGCGAGGAACAGGTGCGAGCAGCCGTAGCGCTGCGCCGGATCGCCGTAGAGGGGCCCTACCTCGTCGGTGATGTTTCCCCCCGACAGCCCGCCGCAGAGCAGGTCGATCGCCACCGCGAGCGCGAAGCCCTTTGGACCCGCGGCCGGCAGGAGCATTCCCTGGATGGCGGCGGCCGGGTCCGTGGTGGGGCGCCCGGCCGCGTCGGTGGCCCAGCCCTCGGGGATCGGGCGTGCGGCCGCGTGCGCGAGGCGGATGCGGCCCATCGCCGTTGCGCTCATGGCCATGTCGACCACGAGCGGCTCGCCCGCGGCGGCGGGAAACGCGATCGCCAGCGGATTGTTGCCGACGATGCGCTCGGCTCCGCCGGGCGGCGGCATGAGCGGCCGCGTATTGCTCATCGCGATGCCGACCAGGCCCTGCGCGGCGATCGCCTTGGCCCAGCGCGCAGCGGCGCCGAAGTGGTAGGCCTGGCGCACCGCCACGGCCGCCAGGCCGTGCCGGCGCGCGCGCTCGAGCGCGAGCCGCACGGCCTGGGTGGCGGTGAGCTGCCCGAGCGCATGCGCGGCGTCGAGCACGACCACGGCACCGGCATCGTGCGCGACCTCGGCTTCGAGGTTCAGCGAAACCGAGCCCGCCTGCAGGCGCTCAACGTACAGCGGCACGAGGGCGACGCCGTGCGAGGCGACGCCCTCGAGGTCGGCCTCCACCAGCGACTCCGCGACGAGGCGGGCGCTTGCCGGCGGCAGCCCGAGCCGCTCGAACATCGCCGCGACGTAGCCCTCGAGCGCTTCAGCGCGCATCGCGCTCGTCGGTGTACCAGTCGGGCTTCACCGGGTAGTGGGGGCCATCGTAGATTTCGAGCACCACCGTCTCTTCGTGCGCGAGCGTGGGACCGTGCACGTTGCCCTTGGGATTGCAGTAGAAGCAGCCGGGCGTGAGCACGGTGCGGGTGGCGGTGTACTCGTAGCGGCCTTCCAGGCAGAACATGAACTGGTTCGAGGCGTGCGAATGCGGCGCCGGGATGCCCGTGCCCTTGTCGAACTTGATGAGCGCGATCGATGCACCGCTCTGCTCGTCGCGCCACAGCATCTTCTCGTGCACCCCTTTCAGCGACTTGGCGCGCCACGGCATGTCGCGACTCTGGATCAGAAGCTCCTGCAGCGCGGGGGCATTGCTCATCAATGACTCCTCTCGAGGGATTGCGGAAGCCACGGCGTCAGCAGCCACTCCATGGCGACGACCAGCAAGTAGGCGAGGATGCCGAGCACCGCCAGCGCGAAAAGCGCAGCGAAGGCGAGCGGCGTGTTGATCTGCGAGGTCGCGGACATGAGCAAAAAGCCCAGGCCCTCGCTCGAGCCGATGAACTCGCCGATCACGGCGCCGATCACGGCGAGCGTCACGGCGACCTTGGAGCCGGTCACCACGAAAGGCAGCGCCGCCGGAAACTGCACCTTGGCGAAGATCTGCCAGCGCGAGGCGCGCAGGCTGCGGGCGAGCTCGACCAGCTCGCGCGGCGTCGACTGCAGCCCGGCCGAGGTGTCCACCACGATCGGGAAGAAGGCCACCAGCCACGCGATCGCGAGCTTCGACTCGATGCCCGTGCCCAACCACACGAGCAGGATCGGGGCGAGCGCCACCTTCGGCACCGACTGCAGGGCGATGAGTAGCGGCGAGAACATCAGGTTGAGAGTCTGCGAGTTCGACACCGCGACCGCGATCGGGATGCCGAGGGCGAGCGCGAGCGCGAAGCCGTAGAGCGTCTCCTTCAGGGTCACCCAGCCCTCGGCAAGCAGCAGGTCCCAGCGCTCGATGCCCGCCATCAATACCTGCCACGGCGTGGGCAGCGCGGCCGTCGGGATGTCGAAGTAAACGCACAGCCAGTGCCACACGCCGATGGTCAGCGCGATGCCGAGCGGCGGGTAGAGCACCTTCTTCAATGCAGCACCCCGAGGGCGCGGCTCGCCACCTGGGCGAGCTCCGCAAAGCGCGCGCTGAAGCGGGTCTGCGGCGTGCGCGGGTAGGGCAGGTCTACGGCGATCCGCTCGGCGATGCGTGCCGGGCGCCGGCTGAACACCAGCACCTGGTCGGACAGGTAGACGGCCTCCGCGATCGAGTGGGTGACGAAGACCACCGTGGCCTGCGTGCGCCGCCGGATTTCGAGCAGCAGGTCGTTCATTTCCATGCGCGTAAGCTCGTCCAGCGCGCCGAAGGGCTCGTCCATGAGAAGCAGCGTCGGCTCGTGGATGAGCGCGCGGCACAGCGCGACGCGCTGCTGCATGCCGCCGGAGAGCTGGTGCGGGCGCGCGGTGTGAAAGCCCTCCAGGCCCACCATCGCCAGGAGCTCGAGCGCCCGCGCGCGTGCCGCGCCGCTCCGCCGGCCGAGGATTTCCATGGGAAACAGCACGTTGTCGAGCACGGTGCGCCAGGGCATCAGGTTCGGGGTCTGGAACACGAAACCGAAATCCGGGTGCGGGCCGGTCACTTCCTCGCCGCGGATCTTGACCGATCCCGAGGTCTTCGGGATAAGCCCCGCCAGGATGCGCAGCAGCGTCGTCTTGCCGCAGCCGCTCGGCCCCAGCAGGGAAACCAGCTCTCCCTGCTCGAACGTCAGGGAGGCGTCGTCGATCGCCACCAGCGTCTCGCGGCCGCGCAGGCCGACGCGCCGCTCGAAGACGCGGCGCACCTGGGTGAGTTGCCCGAAGCTCATTCTTGGAGTAAGAATATCATGTGATATACAAGAAAGGGGCCGCGCGCGGCGACGCCGGCGCGCCCTCGCTCGCCGAGAGCGCCTACGCGCAGATCAAGGAGCAGATCCTGTCACTCGAGCTGAAGCCGGGGCAGTTCGTCACCGAGCACGAGCTCTGCGCGCTGGTGGGCATGGGCCGCATGCCGGTGCACCAGGCGGTGCACCGCCTCAGCGCCGACGGCCTGCTGCGCATCATTCCGCGCAAGGGGCTCATCATCGGCGCCGAGTCGCTGAACGAGGTGCTCACGGCCATGGAGGCGCGCAACGCGGTGGAGCCCAGCATCGCCGCGCTTGCCGCCGAGCGCGCCACCCCCGAGCAGATCCGCCAGCTCGACAAGCTGCTGCGCCAGGCGCGCCGGCTCGTCGACCAGCGCTTCCGCAAGGAATTCATGGGGCTCGACCGGCTGTTCCACGCTGCGGTGGCCGAGGCCGCGGGCAACCGCATGCTCGCCGACGCGCAGCGCCCGCTGCAGGAGCGCTCGGCGCGCATCTGGAGCCTGATTCCGATGCGCCAGGCCGACGGCCTGCGCCTCACGCAGGAGGAGCACGAGGCGGTCTTCGACGCCATCCGGCGCGGCGACCGCGAGGGCGCCCGCCGCGCCATGCAGGTGCACCTCGCCTCCCTGCGCCGGCGGCTCAAGCAGGGAACCGAAATTACCTGAGGAGGTTGGCATGAAGTGGCTTATCGCAGCATTGCTGTTTCCGGCATCCGTATTCGCCCAGGACGTCAAATTCACGCTGGACTTTATTCCCCTCGGGCGTCACGCACCATGGTACGTCGCCCTCGCCAAGGGGCACTTCAAGGAAGAGGGCCTTAACGTCACCATCTCGGCGGCACGCGGCACCGCGGACTCCATCCGGGCCGTCGACAGCGGCATTGCCGACATCGGCTTCATCGACATCCCGAGCCTCGTGGCCGTTGGCGCCGACAATTCCACCATTCGCATGGTGGCGGTGAATTACCAGCGACCGCCCTACAGCGTGTTTAGCCTGAGCACCGGGGCGAATATCACCCGGCCGCAGGACATGGTGGGCAGGGAGTTCAGCGCCGGCAACGCCAGCTTGATTCCGCGCATCCACCAGGCCTTCATGCGTCAGCACAACCTTGACTCGAGCTCTCTCAAGGTGGTGAACCTCGATCCGGCCTCGCTCGTTGCCGCGCTTGCCGCCCGACGCATCGAGTCCATTGGCCTCTTCGCCATGAGTGAGACGGCGATCCGCCGCGCCGTGAAGGACGCCGAGGTGCGGCACATGATGCTTGCCGACCATGGCCTCGACATCTACGCGAACGGCATAGGTGTGCGCGAGGACTTTCTTAAGAAGAACCCAGATGTGGTGCGCCGCTTTGTGCGCGCGGCGTTGCGCGGCTGGAAGGACGCGCTTGCCAATCCCGAAGAAGCGGCTGCTCTGCAGGTGCAGACGGTGAAGGCGCTCAATCCAACTGTCATTGTCGAGGAACTCCAGGTGGTGCGCCGACTGGCTCTCGTTCCCGACACGGAGAAGAATGGGCTGGGCTGGATCGACCCGACGAAGCTTAAGCGCACGGTAGACTTCATTAACTCGAACTTCGATGTGGCGGGCCGGCGTTTCAGCGCCGAGGACCTGCATCGGCCGGGCTTCCTGCCCAAGGAGCCGATTCGCCCGTGACGCTGCCAGTCGCCATCGTCGGCGCGGGACCAGTGGGCCTCACCACCGCGCTCGGTCTGAAGCACTACCGGATTCCCCACGTTCTATTCGAGGACGAGGAGCGCCTTTCGACCGAAACGAAGGCGGGCACCACCCTGTCGCGCTCGCTAGAGATCTGGCGCCGCTTCGGAGCTCATGAAGCCGTGCTGCGACGTGCGATGCGCGTCGACGAGATCGGCGACATAGAGCGCGCTACCAATCGATCCCGCCAGCCGGTGCGCCTGGCACTGCTCGAGCGCGAAACGCGTTTCCCGTTCGTCATCAATTTGCCGCAGCAGGACATGGAGCCGGCGCTTGCCGAGGCGCTGCCGGATTTGCGGCTCGGCCATCGCCTGGTCGGATTCGAGCAGCGGGTCGACCGCGTCTTGTTGCGGTTCGCCGACGGCAGCAGCTTCGAGGCGGCTTATCTGCTCGCGTGCGACGGCGGGCGTAGCACGGTGCGCGAGCGGCTCGGCATTCCGGTCGAGGGACAGTCGCTCCCGGTAAAGTATGCCCTCATCGATCTTGAGGTGGATCTCGATGTCGCGAATCCGCGCGATTACCCCTACCTCGCCTATTTTTCCGATCCGCGCGAGTGGATGATTCTGGTGCGCCATCCGCACTGCTGGCGCTTCCTGTTTCCGCTCACGGCCGACGGCGAGGAGCCGAGTGCCGAGGCCTTGCGCGACAAGGTACTGTCGTTCATCGGTCCGGCGAAAGACGTGCGCATCCTCGGCAAGGTGACCTACCGGGTGCACCACCGGGTGGCGAACGAATGGCGCCGGGGGCGCGTGTTCCTCATGGGTGATGCCGCGCACCTCATCACGCCCATGTGGGCACTCGGCATCAACACTGGCCTGCTCGATTGCTCGAACCTCTGTTGGCGTCTCGCGTGGTTTTTGCGCGGGTGGGCGGACGAGACCGTGCTCGACGGCTACGAGCGCGAACAGAAGCCGGTGGCGCTGCTCGGGGCCGGTGAGATGGCCGAGGCGGCCCGCCGGTACGTGGCCACGCAAAGCGACGCCGTGGCGAAGCTCTCTGCGAACGAATGGGGCAACGCCATGACGCGCGCCATGCTGGGTGTGTGCCTCGATGTTGAAGGCCACGGCAATTGGTCCATGGTGAAAGTCGACACCGAGCCGCCCTTGCGGCCGGGCGACCGGATGCCGGACTGGCCGCTGCACGGCCCGGCCGGCCGCGCGCTACGCCTGCATGATTTGAACGCCGACGGCTTTGCGGCGCTGTACTTCACCGATGCGCGGCGGCGCCCGGCGATTCCGCTGAACCACGCGCCGGCGCTCGCGCATTGGCTCGTGTCGCGCTGGGACGCGCCCATGGAGTCCGGGCTGCGAGAGCGCGCGCTGCTCGACCCCGGCAACGCGCTGTTGCGGCGGATGGGGTGCCCCGCGGACACGCTGGTGCTAGTACGCCCAGACGAGCACATCGCCGCCATCGCACCCATTGGTTCGTCGAGCGCCGAGGCGCTTTACCGGCAGGTTGTCGGCCGGGAGATCGCTGCATGAAGGTCGAGAAAGACGTCGAGATCCCAATGCGGGACGGAGCAATGCTGCGCGCGGACGTGCTGCGCCCGGCGCGCGCAGGACGTGTTCCGGCCATCATGAACCTCGGCATCTACCAGAAGGACAAGGTGTGGATCCCGCCGGACGATCTGGAGGAGAAGGCGAACGCGCACTTGGTTTGGGAAGCGGCGAACCCGCAGTGGTGGATACCGCGCGGCTATGCTCTCGTGCGGGTCGACGGGCGGGGCTCAGGCAAGTCGCCCGGGCGCACCAATCCTTGGTCGCCCGAGGAGGCGCTCGACTTTTACGACGCCATCGAGTGGGTAGCCCGTCAGCCGTGGTGCAATGGGGCGGTCGGTCTCTCCGGCATCTCCTACTACGCGATGACGCAGTGGCTGGTCGCCAACCTCCGGCCGCCGTCACTGAAGGCCATGATTCCGTGGGAGGGTGCGGCGGATCTGTATCGCGACTTCGCCTTCCACGGCGGCATCTTCTCGTTCGGCTTTTCCGTGAACTGGTACCACAACCAAATGGCGAACCACTTGCTCGGTCGCCCGCAGCAGGCTGCCACCGATGCCTTCGCGGGCGACTGGCTCTGGGATTACATGCGCCACAGCCTGGATGGCGACTGGTATTACGGCCGGCAGGCGCGGTGGGAGGACATCCGCGTGCCGTTCCTCAGCGCCGGCAACTGGAGCGGGATGGGATTACACCTGCGCGGGAATTCGGAAGCCTTCGTGCGCAGCCCGCTACGCACGAAGAAACTCCGGCTGCACGCCGGCACCCATATCCATCCGTACCACTCCGACGAAGGACGCCGCGACCAGCTGCGCTGGTTCGACTACTGGCTGAAAGGCGAAAACAACGGCGTCTTGCGTGAGCCGCCGGTGAAGCTGGAGATCCGCCACGGTGGCGGCCGCTCGGTCTGGCGCACGGAGCGTGGCTGGCCGCTCCCGCGCACGCGCTGGACAAAGTATTTTCTCGCCGCGAACGGCACCTTGGCCCCTCGTCGCCCGCGACGCTCGCAGAGCGTCGATTACCCGGCGGCGGCGATGACCAGGATGGGCAAGGCAACGGGCACGTTCAGCGCAAGCACCGACGCTGGCGCGGCGCAGAGCGGTGCAAGCTTTTTCACCGCGCCGTTCGAGCACGCGATGGAGATCACCGGCCCTCTTTCGCTCACGCTGTGGGTGTCGAGCAGTACGCGCGACATGGATTTGTTTGTCACCCTGCGCAATATCGACCCGGACGGCAAAGACGTACTCGAAACCGGTCAGCAGGGGCAGCTCGTGCCTGTCGCCAAGGGCTGGCTGCGCGCTTCGCATCGCGCCGAGGACCCCAACCTCTCGACTCCTTGGCGGCCCTATCACCTGCATCGCGAGCGTCGGTGGCTTACGAAGGGCGAGATCGTGCGCCTGCGGGTGGAGATCTGGCCAACCTCGATCGTGTTCGCGCCCGGGCATCGGCTGCGCCTGGACGTCCAGCCCCGCGACGGTCTCGGGGCCGCGCCCTATACGCATTACAACGGCGACTACAACAGCGGTACCAACATGCTGCACTTGGGCGGCCGCTTCGACTCGCATCTCCTTTTGCCCATGATTCCGGACTGAAAGCCCGATGCCCGCTTACCTTGTTTCAATCGTCACGGTACAGGACAGCAAGCAGTACATGGAGTACGCGACCCGCGCCAACCAGGCGGCGGCGAAATATGGCGGCCGGTTTCTGCTGCGTGGTGCGCCCCTCGAGATGCTCGAGGGGCGCGCGCCGGGCGAGCGCGTCGTGGTATCCGAATGGCCAAGCGTCGAGCAGGCGCGCGCATATTACCGCTCGCCGGAATACGCCGAAGCCAAGGCGCACCGCGATGGCATTGCGCATGCGTCCATCATGCTCTTCGAAGGCGTAGCGCCATGAGGCATGCGCTGGCGCTGCTCGTCCTGGTGCTTTCTTCCGCTGCGGCAGGCGCGCAGTCCTTTCCGGGCAAACCGGTGCGGCTGCTGGTCGGGTATCCGCCGGCGGGCCCAGCCGATTTCACCGCGCGCCTGCTCGCCGCTGGCCTGCAGGAGCATTGGGGCTCGCCCGTGGTCGTCGAGAATCGACCGGGCGCGTCCGCCATGATCGCCGCGGATATCGTGGCGCGTGCCGCGCCCGATGGCTACACACTGCTCCTGGGCACCATCCAGTCGCACGCCATGAACATCGGCAGCATCAAAAAGCTGCTCTACGATCCGGTGCGCGACTTCACCGCCATCAGCCAGGTCACGCGCGCGAAATGGGCCCTAGCGGCGAACGCGGACGTGAGAGCGCGCACGCTGCAGGATCTCATTGCGACTGCGCGAGGACGGCCCGGCGAGCTCAACTACGGCTCCTCCGGCATCGGCGGCGTTTCGCACCTCGCTTTCGAGATGTTTTCCGCAACGCTCGGTCTTTCGCTCACCCATATCCCGTACAAGGGCACCGCACAGGCCGTCGCCGATGTGGTGGATGGACGGGTGCATCTTGTGATCGCGGACCAACCCACGCTCGCACCGCACATCCAATCGGGCCGCCTGGTGGTGCTCGCGACGACGGGCAGCGAGCGCTCGGCCGCTCTCGCGCAGCTACCCGCGCTGGCCGAGGTCGCCGCGGGATTCGACGTGCAGCCTTGGCAGGGGCTTTTCGGGCCGGCCGGGCTGCCCGCGGGCCTTGCGCAGAAAGTCAGCACCGATGTAGCCGCGGTTCTTCGGCGGCCGGAGCTGCAGGAGAAGCTGGCGGCCGCCGGCATTGAGGCGGCGGCATCGACGCCGGAGCTGTTCGCGGCGCACGTGCGGCGCGAGGTGGAGCGCTGGACGGCGGCAGCCCGCAGTGCCGGGATTCAGCCGGAGTAAGATGGCGCGACCACAACGGGAGGTTCCATGAAAGGGTTTGTCGTCGTACTGGCCGCCGCGCTGCTGCCGCTCGCGGCTTCCGCGCAGGAGCGCAAGATCACCTTCATGCTCGACTTCATTGCGCTCGGCCGGCACGCACCCTGGTACGTGCCGATCGCGAAGGGCTACTACAAGGAGGAAGGGCTGGACGTGACGGTGGTGCCCTCGCGCGGCACCGCCGACGTGATCAAGGGCGTGGAAACGCGCGTCGCGCAGCTCGGCTTCGTCGACGTGCCGAGCCTGGTGGCGGGCGGCGAGGCGTCGGCGAACATCAAGATGGTGGCCGTGAACTACCAGAAGCCACCCTACTGCGTGTTCTCGCTCAGCCCCGGGGCCAACGTCACGCAGCCGCGCGACATGGTGGGGCTGGAGTTCGGCTCGAGCACCGCCTCGTTCGTGTGGAAGATCCACCAGGCGTTCATGAAGATGCACGGCCTCGACTCCTCGACCCTCAAGGTGGTCAATATCGACGGCGCGGCGCGCGTGCCGATGCTCGCGGCGCGCAAGGTGCAGGCGATCGATCTTTTCGTCATGAGCGAGCCGGGCCTGAGGCGCGCGGTGAAGGACGCCGAGGTGAAGTGCCTGCTGCTGGGAGACCACGGGCTGGACATCTACGCCAACGGCATCGGCGTGCGCGAAGACTACCTGAAGCAGAACCCCGAGGTGGTGCGCGGCTTCGTGCGTGCGGCGCTGCGCGGCTGGAAGGACGCGCTCGCCAACCCGGAGGAGGCGGCCAAGATCCAGCTGCAGTTCGTGAAGGCGCTCGACCCCGCGGTGATCGTCGAGGAGCTGCGCATCGTTCGCCGCCTGGCCGTGGTGCCCGACACCGAGCGCGACGGCCTCGGCGCCATGAACCGCGAGAAAATGCGCCGCACGGTGGAGTTCATCAACGGCAACGTCGAGGTCACCGGGCGCAAGCTCACGGTGGACGACATCTACCGCGAAGGCTACCTGCCGAAGACGGCCGTGCGCCCCTGATGAAGGTCCGCTACGACTTTGCCGGCACGGTGGTGCTGATCACCGGCGCCGGCTCGGGCATCGGCGCCGCGACGGCGCGCGCCTGTGCCGCGGCCGGCGCTGAGGTGGTGCCCGCCGACGTGCAGGGCACGCCCGAGCCGGTCGACGTCTCCGATCCCGAGGCGGTGCGCCGGCTGGTGCGCGAAGCGCTCGCGCGCCACGGGCGGATCGACGCGGCGGTGCTCGCCGCCGCCGTGCAGCGGCGCATCCCGATCGAGGACATGTCCGACGCGGAATGGCGCCGGCACCTGGCGGTGAACCTCGACGGGGTCTTCTACTG
>DATLGR010000171.1:0-6429 GCA_035540415.1 Burkholderiales bacterium
TCCTCCTCGCTCTTGGGGTCCTCGAGGACCGATGGGTCCTGCTCGGCCTTCCTGCCCAGGTGCACCAGCAGCGTCGCGTCGCCGCCGTCGTCGAGGATCATGTTGGGCCCCTGGTCCTTGCCGAACTCGAAGATGCGGTGCGTGTAGTCCCAGTACTCGTCGAGCGTCTCGCCCTTGTAGGCGAACACCGGCGTGCCGGCCGCGGCGATCGCCGCGGCGGCGTGGTCCTGGGTGGAGAAGATGTTGCACGAGGCCCAACGCACCTGCGCGCCGAGCGTCTTCAGCGTCTCGATGAGCACCGCGGTCTGGATGGTCATGTGCAGCGAGCCACTGATGCGCGCGCCCTTGAGCGGCTGCTGCCGCGAATACTCCTCGCGGATGGCCATCAGCGCCGGCATCTCCGACTCGGCGATGGCGATCTCCTTGCGGCCCCAGTCGGCGAGCGCGAGGTCGGCAACCTTGAAATCGGTGAAGCGGGTGTCGATTTTCATGCGGTGGTCCTCCTGAAAGCAAAAAGCGCCCGCACCGTTTCCGGTGCGAGCGCCGTTGAATTTAGCTGAGCCTGACCCCTCGTGCCGCGCAGGGACGCAACGCTCCTCAGCAAGGCGCGGATTATCTCAGGAATCCTCGAACGCGATCAACCCCATTCCGGTCGTCATGGGCGCGTAGTAGTGGCGGTGCACCCGTCGAGCGTTCTGCGACAGCGCGCCCCGCATCACGTGCCACATGATGAGCTCGACCGCCTCGGCGCCGGCCTGCTCCATGAGCTCCTGGTGCGAGAGCCCGGCCAGCTTCTCCGGGTCCTGCTCCAGCCCGTCGAGGAAGCGCTGATCGAAGGCCTCGTTCATGAAGCCGAAGCGCTTCCCCTGCAGCTGGTGCGACATGCCGCCGGTGCCCATCACCACGACTCTTAGATCCTGCTGGTAGGAGAACACGGCCCGCCGGAGGGCCTGCCCGAGCTTGTAGCAGCGCCGGCCGGTGGGCAGCGGGTGCTGGATGACGTTGACCTGCAGCGGCACCGTGGCGACGGGCCAGCCCGCGTCCGTGTGCGGAAAGCACAGGTTCATGGGCACGAGGAAGCCGTGCTCCACGCCCATGTCCTGGCAGACGGTGAGGTCGAACTCGTCCCCGATGAGCGACTCGCACAGGTGCGTGGAAAAATCGGCGTCGCCGCGCACCGGCGGCAGCGGGCGCGTGCCGAAGCCTTCGTCGGCGATGCGGTACTCGTCGGCACAGCCGATGGCGAAGGTGGGGTACTTGTCGAAGAGAAAGTCCGCGCCGTGGTCGTTGTAGACCACGATGGCCACGTCGGGCGCGAGCTTCGCGAGCCACTCGCGCACCGGCACGTACGCGTCGGCGAGGGGCTTCCACGCAGGCGTGTCCATTTTCTTGCGGTCCACCGCGACTCCCACGGAGGGGACGTGCGAGAGGCCCAGGCCGCCCACGATCCTCGCCACGGGGCTAGGTCGCTTCCTTGAAGTTGCGCGTGGACAGGAACTGCTCGTAGGACTCGCCGCGCATCTGCGCGCCCATGCGGTAGAGGCTGTTGCCGGTGACCGAGCCGACCTTGAGCATGAAGTAGATGTTCATGCCCGCGTGGATCATCCCGGCGAAGTCCCGTTTGCGGACGAGATTCTTCTCATCCTCGGTGAGTGAGAAGCGGGACATGAACCCCTCTTCGTCCCGCTTGAACGCCTCGCGCTCCGCGGGATCGCAGAGCGCCGCGCACATGCGGTTGAGGCGCAGGCCGCGCCGCGAGGCGCGCAGGTCGAAGATGGTCGTGTCCGGGATGGGCCGGAACGCCACCGCGGTCAGTCCTTCCAGAGCTCTTGGGCCACCTCGATGCACAGGCGCAGCTTCGCCTTCTCCTGCTCCTCGGTCAGGTTGTTGCCGTGGTGCGTGCTGGAAAAGCCGCACTGCGGGCTGATGCAGAAGTTCTCCATCGGGAAGAACTTCGCGGCCTGCTCGATGCGCCGCTTAAGGTTGTCCTTGCTCTCCAGCTGCGGGAGCTTGGAGCTCACCAGGCCCAGCACCACGCGCTTGGACTTGGGCACGTAGCGCAGCGGCTCGAAGCCGCCCGAGCGCTCGTCGTCGTACTCGAGGAAGAAGCCGTCGACGTCGATGGTCGAGAACGCGGTCTCGGCCACGTAGTCGTAGCTGCCGCTCGCGAGCCAGGTGCTCTTGAAGTTGCCGCGGCAGGTGTGCACGGCCACCGTCATGTCGTCGGGCACGTCGCGGATCGCCATGTTGATGGCCTGCGCGTACTGGGCGGTGTCCTTCTTCGGGTCGTCGCCGAGCTTCTTGAAGTTCTCCTGCACCTTCGGGTCGCCCATCATGGCGATGGTGGTGTCGTCGATCTGCAGGTAGCGGCAGCCGGCCTTGTAGAGGTCCGCGATCTCCTCGCGGTAGGCGCGCGTGGTGTCCTCCCAGAACTCGTCCATGTCCTTGTACACCGCCTTCAGCGCCTCGCGGTCGGCGCGCGCGTGCAGCATGGCGGGGGAGGGCATGGTGAACTTGGGCGTGCCCTTCGTCACCAGCGACTTCAGGAAGGTGAAGTGGTCCAGCATGCTCGGTTTCGTGCGACGCACCTTGCCGACCAGCTTGAACATCGGCGGCTGCTCGTCGCTCGCGTGGAACGTGTGCGTCTTGTTGACCGTGAGGTCCACGCCGTCGAAGCCGTGGATGAAGTCGATGTGCCAGAAGTCGCGGCGGAACTCGCCGTCAGTCACCGACGGGATGCCGACCTCTTCCTGCAGCTTCACCACTTCGCGAATGCACTCGTCCTGCACCTTCTTCAGCTCGGCCGCGGAGATCTCCCCGCGCTTCGCCTTGGCCCGCGCCTCGTGGAGGCGCTGCGGGCGCAGGAGGCTGCCGACATGGTCGGCGCGGAACGGCGGCTTGGAGGCGGGGGCGGGCGTTGCCATGCAGGGGCTCCTTCAGAAAGCAAAAGGGCCGCTCGCGCGGCCCTTGGGGTTCGGCGGTTAGGCGGCTTCCTTGAGGGCCAGCGCCTTGTCGGTCGCCTCCCAGGTGAACTCCGGCTCCTCGCGGCCGAAGTGGCCGTAGGCCGCGGTCTTCTCGTAGATCGGCCGCAGCAAATTGAGCATCTGGATGATGCCCTTGGGCCGCAGGTCGAAGTTGGCCTGGACCAGCCTGGCGATCTTCTCATCCGAGATTTTTCCCGTGCCCTCGGTGGTGACCATCACGCTGGTGGGCTGCGCCACGCCGATCGCGTAGGACAGCTGCACCAGGCACTTGGAGGCGAGGCCGGCGGCGACGATGTTCTTCGCCACGTAGCGCGCCGCATAGGCCGCCGAGCGGTCGACCTTGGAGGGGTCCTTGCCGGAGAAGGCGCCCCCGCCGTGGCGGGCGGCGCCGCCGTAGGTGTCGACGATGATCTTGCGCCCGGTGAGGCCGCAGTCGCCGGTCGGACCGCCGATCTCGAAGCTGCCGGTGGGATTGACGAGGTAGCGCACCTTGCCCTTCACCAGGTGCTTGGGCAGGACCGGCTTGATCACCTGCTCGATCACCGCCTCCTCGATCTGCTTGTGGGCGATGCCCGGCGCATGCTGCGTCGAGAGCACCACGGTGTCGATCGACTCGGGCTTGCCGTTGGCGTAGCGCAGCGTCACCTGGGACTTGGCATCCGGGCGCAGCCACTTCAGGCGCCCGTCGCGGCGCACCTCGGCCTGGCGCTCGACCAGGCGGTGCGAAAGGTAGATCGCCATCGGCATGAGGCTCGGCGTCTCGTCGCAGGCGTAGCCGAACATGAGGCCCTGGTCGCCGGCCCCCTGGTCGAGGTCGAGCCCCTTGCCTTCGTCCACGCCCTGCGCGATGTCGCGCGACTGCTCGCCGTAGGCGACGATGACCGTGCAGGTGTGCGTGTCGAAGCCGATGGTGGGGTCGGTGTAGCCGATGCGCTGGATGGTCTTGCGGGCCACGGCGTCGAAGTTGACGCGGGCGTTGGTGGTGATTTCGCCGGCGAGCACCACGAGATTGTTCTTGACGAGCGTCTCGGCGGCGACGCGCGAGCGCGGGTCCTGGGCTAGAATCGCGTCGAGCACCGCGTCCGAGATCTGGTCTGCGACCTTGTCGGGATGGCCCTCGGACACCGATTCCGAAGTGAAGAGAAATTCGCTCATTGCGTGCGCGCCTTCTTTGGGGAAGGGCGCAAGGATACCAAAATCTTGTCACGCCTCAGCAGCGCGGCCGCCCGGCTGATCGCGAAACTGCCGCTGCGGCTGCTGCACGCGTTGGGAAGCGTCCTCGGCTGGGCAGCCTATGGGATGTCGCCCACGTACCGCGCCCGCATGAAGCAGCACCTCGCGCAAGCCGGGTTGCACGATGCGCGCACGCGCCGCGAGGCGATCGCCGCCGCCGGCAGGCTCGTCGCCGAGACGCCCGCGCTGTGGTTCCGGCCGCACGCCGAAGTGGCGCAGCTCGTGCGCGAGGCGAGCGGGCTTGAAGAAGTGCTCGCGGCGCGCGCCGCGGGCAAGGCGCTGGTGCTGCTCTCGGCGCACCTGGGCTGCTTCGAGGTGCTGCCGCAATACGTGGCGCTGCACATGCCGATCACCGTTCTCTACCGCCGCCCGAAGCTCGCGTGGCTCGAGCCCCTCATGCGCGCCGGGCGCGCCCGCGCCAATGTGCGCCTCGCGCCGGCCGATCTCGCGGGCGTTCGCGTCCTCATGGCGGCGCTGCGCCGCGGCGAGGCGGTCGGTTTTCTGCCCGACCAGGTGCCCGGCCGCGGCGAGGGCGAGTGGGCGCAGTTCTTCGGCCGGCCCGCCTACACCATGACCCTCGCCGCGAAGCTCGCCGAGCGCGAAGCCGTCGCCTGCTTCCTCGGCTACGCGCGGCGCCTGCCGCGCGGGGCCGGCTACGCCATCGTGGTACGGCCCCTGCCGCCGGCGGCGCCGGGCGAGCGTCCCGCGCGGCGCGTGAACCGCGCGCTCGAGGCGCTGGTGCGCGAGTGTCCGGGCCAGTACCTGTGGAGCTACAACCGCTACAAGGCGCCCGCCGGCGCGCCGCCGCCGTGACGCGCCTCGTGTTCTGGCTCATGTGGCTCGTGCATTTCCTGCCGTTTCGCGGCGTGGCGGCGGTCGGCAGCGCGCTCGGCGCGGCTGCCTTCTGGCTGATCCCCGAGCGCCGCCACGTGACGCGGATCAACCTGGCGAAGTGCTTCCCGCAGCTCGACGAGCGCAGCCGCGAGCGCATCGCGCGCGCGCACTTCCGCGCCTTCGGGCGCAGCTTCTTCGACCGCGGCATCCTGTGGTGGGCGCCGCGCAGCCGCGTGCGCCGGCTGGTGCACGTGGAGGGCATCGAGCATCTGCGCGCCCTCGCCGGCCGGCGCGTCGTCATCCTCGCGCCGCACTTCGTCGGCCTGGACGCGGCGCCGCCGCGCCTCCTCGAGGAGCGCGACCTCGCGAGCATGTACGCGCGCCAGAAGGATCCGCTCTTCGAGCGGCTGATGTACGAGGGCCGCGTGCGCTTCGGCGGCCGGCTCTATCCGCGCCAGGCCGGCATCCGCAAGGTGCTGCGCGAGGTCAAGGACGGCGTCGCGTTCTACTATCTGCCCGACATGGATCTCGGCCCGAAGGGCGCGGTGTTCGTCCCCTTTTTCGGCGTGCCTGCCGCCACCACCGTGGGACTGTCGTATATTGCGCGCTCGACGGCTGCGAGCATCGTGCCCTGCGTCACCCGCATGCTGCCCGGCGGCGGCTACGTCGCCCGGCTCTATCCCGCGTGGAGCGACTTTCCGAGCGGCGACGACACGGCCGATGCGCGCCGCCTGCTCGCCTTCATCGAGGAGCGCGTTCGCGAGATGCCCGAGCAATACCTGTGGATGCACAAGCGCTTCAAGACGCGCCCGCCGGGAGAGCCGAAATTCTACTGAGAGTCGCCGTCGTCGGCGCCGGCCACATGGGCCGCTACCACGCCGAGAAGTTCGCCGCGCGCAGCGACTGCCGCCTCGCCGCGGTCGTCGATGTCGACGCGGCGCGCGCGCAGGCGCTCGCCGCGCGGCACGGCTGCCCCTGGTTCGGCGAGCACCGGCGGCTCTTCGGGCTCGCCGACGCGGCGGTGATCTCGGTGCCCACCGAGCGCCATCACGAGGTGGCGGGTGCCTGCCTGGAGGCCGGCCTGCACGTGCTGGTGGAAAAGCCCCTCGCGGCGGACCTCGAGCAGTCCGACGCGCTGCTCGCGGCGGCGCGCCGCGGCGCGCGCGTGCTGCAGGTGGGCCATGTGGAGCGCTACAACGGGGCGTTCCGCGCGCTCGCGCAGCGCATGGCGCGGCCGCAGTTCATCGAGGCCGAGCGCCTGGCCGCGTTCAAGCAGCGCGGCGCCGACGTGGACGTGGTGCTCGACCTCATGATTCACGATATCGACCTCGCGCTCGCGCTGGCGCGGGCGCCCGTGGAGGCGGTGAGCGCCTGCGGC
>DATLGR010000172.1:0-2859 GCA_035540415.1 Burkholderiales bacterium
GTGAGGTCGATCGCGCGGCCGGTATGGTGCTCGCTGTAACCCGGCGGAGCGCTGGCGCGAAAAATTGCCTCGGGCGAAAGCCCGGCGGCGATCTTGCCGCGCACGATGTCCGCCTGGCGCTCCAGGCTCCGAAAGGCCGAAACGATCGTCAGGCCGATGCCGTCCGCGGCCGCGGCGGCCTGCAAGGCCCTCCACGCGCTCGCCGCCGCGGGCGCCAGGCGGTGCTCCCGGCCGTCCGGCGCGACGCAGACGATGTCGAGCTCGGCGGCTTCCACCTGCATTGGCAACGCCCGTCGCTCGATGAGCGCGGGCGGGACCCCGAGCGCGGCCAGGCATGCGTGGACGCGTTCGCGATAGGCCACGGCATCCGTCATAAGAGCTTCTCCGGATGCTGCCGTTGCTCGCCTTCGTCGATGAGATGGACGACGCGATGCCCGCGCGCCACGAGCCAGTCCGCGATGTGCGAGCGGTGGCACTCGTCGGGATTGCGCTCCGCACACATCATGCAGACGGCCTCGTCGCGCCCAGCGAGCGCCTGGGCGGCGGCCTGGAACTCGGCGGTCAGCATGTGATCAGCGTAGGCGCGCCGCATGCCGCCGAGCGCCTTGCCCTGCCATTCGTAGCGGATGCCGTGACCCTCCAGCGACCGCTGCCATCGCTCCCGGGAGAACTGCGGAAGACGCCGGGAGACGGGATAGGCACGGACATCGACCAGCGTCGCCACCGCGGCCCCCTTCAGGATGGCAATCAGCGCTTCGGCGCGGCGCGCGCCGTGGCCTACCGTATAGATCGTCGCCATGAGACGGGGCTGCCGATTTCGAGGCCCAGCCGCTCGGCCGCGCTCGCCTGCGGCGCCGCCACCTCGACGAGGCCCAGGCTGTTGTCGTACCAGAACGGCCCGCGCGCCTCCTCGAAGGTGCGGGCGTAGCGCAGGCGCCTGCCTGCCGCCGAGAGCTGCCGGTCCGTGCGCGTGAAGCGCAGGCCGGTGACGGCGTTGCCGTAGTGGTCGATGTAGATCACGCGCGGCAGCTCGACGTCCTCCAGCAGCACATCGGGGCGCGGCTTGGGCGCAAGCCAGCCGCGCGGCACGCGACGCGCCGCGAGCGCAGCGGCCACCGGTGCGAAGAGATCGCGGCCGTGGAAGGACGCGCTCAGGCGCTCGGGGCGCCAGGCGATGCGCCAGCAGCGGCGGCGCCGTGCGTGCTGCCAGACGAGCGAGAGCAGGCCGTTGTCGGGGCCTATGAAGCGGCGGCCGTCGGCGCGCACCACGATGGCGTCGCGGCGGCCGCCGACGCCGGGGTCGACGACCGCCACGAAGACGGCGGTCGATGGATATTGCGCGGAAAGGGGCGTGAGGAGATGCGCGGCCGGTGCGATGCCGAAGTCCGGCGCGTCGTGCAGCGCATCGATGACCGGAACCCGCGGCGCGCCGGCGGCCAGGACCGCCTTGACCTGTCCGACGTACAGGTCGCGCGCGCCGAAGTCGGTGAAGAGGACGATCAGGCCTTGGCGGCCGCTTCCTTCTTGGCGGCCGATTCCTTCTTGGCGGCCGGCTTCTTCGCGGCGGCCGGCTTCTTCTTGCCGGCTTTGTCGTCGGGCGCGGAGTCCGCCGTGGTGACCTCGACCCGGTCCATCAGGCTGACGAGCGCGAGCGGCGCGTTGTCGCCCTTGCGAAAGCCGGTCTTCAGGATGCGCAGGTAGCCGCCATTGCGCTTGGCGTAGCGCGGGCCGAGGTCGTCGAAGAGCTTGGTGACGATGTCGCGGTCGCGCAGGCGGTCGAAGGCGAGGCGCCGGTTGGCCAAGCTCGGCTTCTTGCCGAGCGTGATCATGGGCTCGACCACGCGGCGCAGCTCCTTCGCCTTGGGCAGCGTGGTGGTGATCTCCTCGTGGCGCAGCAGCGAAACGGTCATGTTGCGCAGCATCGCGATGCGGTGGCTCGTGGTGCGGCCGAGCTTTCTCAGTCCGTCGCCGTGACGCATGGGGCGGCTTCCTTTCTTACGTTCGGTGTTCCAGGCCGGCGGGCGGCCAGTTCTCAAGCTTCATGCCCAGCGTCAGGCCGCGCGAGGCGAGCACTTCCTTGATCTCGTTCAGCGACTTGCGGCCGAGGTTAGGCGTCTTGAGGAGCTCGGTCTCGGTGCGCTGGATGAGGTCGCCGATGTAGTAGATGTTCTCCGCCTTCAGGCAGTTGGCCGAGCGCACGGTGAGCTCGAGATCGTCCACCGGGCGCAGCAGGATCGGGTCGACCGCGGGCGACTTGGGCTGCTCGGTGGGCAGCGAAGTGCCTTCGAGCTGCGCAAACACGGCGAGCTGGTCGACGAGCACGCGGGCGGCGTAGCGGATCGCCTCCTCGGGCTCGATGGCGCCGTTGGTCTCGATGTCCATGATGAGCTTGTCGAGGTCGGTGCGCTGCTCGACGCGCGCCGATTCGACCGCGTAGGACACGCGGCGCACCGGGCTGAACGAGGCGTCCAGGATGATGCGGCCGATGCCCTTGGTCTCCTCGGGCAGGTAGCGCATGTTGCCCGGGACGTAGCCGCGGCCCGACTCCACCTTGATCTGCATCTCCAGCTTGCCGCCGGAGGCGAGGTGCGCGATGACGTGGTCCGGGTTGACGATCTCGACGTCGTGCGCCGGCTCGATGTCCGAGGCGGTGACCATGCCGTTGCCGCCGCCGTTCTTCTTCAGCGTGAGGATCGCCTCGGCGCGGTTGTGCAGGCGGAATACCACGCCCTTGAGGTTCAGCAGGATGTCCACGACATCCTCGCGCACCCCGTCGAGCGTGGAGTATTCGTGGACCACGCCGGCGATCTGCACCTCGGTGGGCGCGTAGCCCGGCATGGACGAAAGCAGCACGCGGCG
>DATLGR010000173.1:0-3326 GCA_035540415.1 Burkholderiales bacterium
ACAAGGGCCATCTGCTCGCGCTGTGGGAGGCGCTGCGCCGCGCCGACGGCTTCCTCGTCTACGCGATCCTGCCGCCGCAGGGCGGGCGCGATCCGAAGTTCTACCAGGGTTCCGGGCGGCAGGTGCCGGCGCTGCGCGTGACGCGCGAGACCGATGCCGGCGTGGTGCTGAACGGAATGAAGATGCTGGCGACCAACGCCCCGTTCGCGACCCACATCATGATCGGCAACATCCTGCCGCTCGCCCCGGACCAGCTCAAGGAGTCGGTGACCGCCATCATCCCGCCGAACCTGCGGGGCCTGTCGCTGTGGGCGCGGCGCTCGTTCGAGCGCGACGTGCCGAGCCGCTTCGACTACCCGCTCACCTCCCGCTACGACGAGTCCGACTGCATGCTCGTGTTCCAGGACGTGCTCGTGCCCTGGGAGTGCGTCATCGTGCACGACAATCCCGAGCTCGCGCGCGCGGTGCTGGTGCAGACGCCGGCGCATGCCATGGCCAACCACCAGTCCAACGTGCGCTTTCGCGCCAAGCTGCGCTTTCTGCTCGGGCTGGCGAGCCTCGTCACGCAGTCCACCGGCGCCCGCGACGTCCCGGTCGTCCGCGAGACGCTGGGGCGCTTCGCCGCGGCGGAAGCCGGCTTCAGCGCCATGATCGACGCCCAGCACATGGCCTGCGAGGAGATCGACAACGGCTACGTGCTGTTCAACCGGCGCTACATGTACGCCGCGCTGCACTGGGCGATGGAGAACCATTCCGCGCTCCTCGACCAGATCCGCGAGCTCATGGGCGGGGGCACGTTCCAGATGCCCGCCAGCGTCTCGGTGCTGAACGATCCCGCGCTGCGCGCGCTCTTCGAGCAGTACTGGTCCACGCCCCGGGAGTCCGCGCTGGAGCGCATGAAGCTCTTCAAGCTGGCGTGGGACCTCATCGGCTCGGAGTGGGCGAGCCGCGCCGCCTCGTACGAGAAGTTCTTCATCGGCCCGCCGTTCTCGGTGCGCAACTACAACTTCCTGCACTGCCCCTGGGAGCGCTACGAGGACACCGTGCGCGCGTTCATGCGGGGGTATTGATGGCGCCGGACGTGCTGCTCGTTCCGGGCCTGGGCGGGCGCGCGGCCTTCTGGGACCGCCAGGGGGCGGCGCTCGCGGGCCGCTTCCGGCCGTTCGCCTGCGACCTGCGCGGCCGCGATACTGTCGAGGCGCTCGCGCGCGACGTGCTCGACGAGCTGGATGCGCGCGGCGTGGCGCGCTGCCACGTCGTGGGGCATTCCACCGGCGGCGCCATCGCGCAGGTCATTGCGCAGGAGCACCCCGAGCGGGTGGAGCGGCTGGTCCTGAGCGCCACCTGGTGCGCGCCCACCACGCCGTTCGCGGCGCTGTTCCGCCTGCGCAAGCGCATTCTCGCCGAGCTCGGCGCGGCCGCGTTCGCCGTGCACGGCGCGTTGCTCGGCTGGCCCGACCCATGGCTCGAAGCCCATCCGGAGCTGCTCAGTGGCGCCGACCCCGGAGAGGCCGCGGCGCTCGCCGCGCGGCTCGATGCGATTCTTGCCTTCGACCGGAGCGCGCACCTCGGCCGCATCCGCGCGCCCACCCTCGTTGTGTGCGCCGCCGACGACGCCGTCGTTCCCCTGGGCCACTCGCGGCGCATCGCCGCCGGGATCCGCGGGGCGACGCTGCGGGTGCTGCCCGACGGCGGCCATTTCCCGCAGGTGACGCGGACCGACGCCTACAATTCCCTGTTGATCGAATTCCTGGAGCAGGCCGATGGATAAGGGTGTTGCGCTCGTCGTAGGACCGGAGGAGGGCGATTCGTACTGGCAGCCGCGACCTTCGACCGGCTACGTCACCGTGAAGATCAGCCCGTACAACTCGCCGAACGATCTCATCTCGGCGGGCGTGCAGGTCCTGGAGCCGGGCTCCTCGGTGCGCCGTCACGCCCACGAGCGCGCCAACGAGATCCTGTTCGTCTTCGAAGGCGAGGGGCGGGCCGAGATCGAGGGCCAATGGCACCGGGTGCGGCAGGGCTCGACCTTCATGGTCGGCCGCCACGTGCAGCACTACATCGAGAACGACGGCGCGGTGCCGCTCAAGCTCTTCTGGGCCATCATGCCCTCGGGCCTCGAGGATTGGTTCCGCGCGCTCGGGCGGCCGCGCACCCCGGGCGAGCCGGCCCCGCCGCCCTTCGACCGCCCGGCCAACATCGAGGACATCCAGCGCCAGATGCGCTTCGTCCAGGGTGGCGGAAAAGAGTGGGAGTCGAACCCACCAGGGACGTCTGACGCCCCTCACCGGATTTGAAGTCCGTGCCGCTCACCGGAGCGAAATCTCTTCCTTTGCTAGTGTAATCAATGCATCGCGCACGGTGGGTCATTTGATCCACGTCAAATGCCGCCCGATTGGCTCGTTCACTATTCTGTCGGCGATTACCCAACGAGGCTCATGCCTTGGAAAAACTGCGAAGCAAGCGCGTGGGGCAGGTGATGTCTCCAAGGCTTTGGGCCGTGGACGGCGAGACGACTGCGGCCGAGGTTGAAAGACTGTTCGTGTCGCGGCGGCTCTCATCGGTCCCGGTCGTTGATCGAGCCGGCCGGCTGTTCGGTGTCCTGAGCGCGGCTGATTTACTTCGCCTGCATGCTGAAAAGAAGAATCTGCATCGAACTCAGGCCTGGGAAATCTGCGGGTATAGGGCGATCAAGGTGTCTTCCGATACGTCGCTGGCGGATGTTGCCGGCCTGATGCTGAAGAAGCGAATTCACCACGTCGCCGTGGTCGACTTCGGTGTGCTCAAGGGAATCGTCTCCGCGATGGATCTCGTTGAGCAAATAGCCATTCTGGCCGCGGACGTGCCCGCTATTCCGAAGCGCTGAGCCGGGCGTTTGTCCTCAGGCAAGCACCCGCGCGTCGCCGACGCGCCGGGTGAATTTCGCTCGATCGAAATATTCGAGCACCTCGATGGCGAGATTGCGGCCGATGCCGGAGCGGTCGCGGAACGTGGCGGCGGTGAGGGTGCCGGCGGCGCGCGCTTCGGCGCGCGCGATGTCCTGCAGGCGCGCGAGGGCGGCGGGGAGGAAGAAACGGT
Source organism: Burkholderiales bacterium (assembly GCA_035540415.1). Taxonomy (GTDB): domain Bacteria; phylum Pseudomonadota; class Gammaproteobacteria; order Burkholderiales; family SG8-39; genus SCGC-AG-212-J23. Next base: position 3,079 of record DATLGR010000173.1, read on the forward strand.
TCTTGGACACGCGCACGACGAGGCCCTGGCGCGCGGCGCGCGAGAGGGCGGCCTCGAGCTTGCGCGGCTCCAGGGCGAGCGCGGCGGCGAGCTCGGCGAGCGTGGGCGGGCGCAGCGCGGCGGCCTCGAGCGCGGCGCGCACCTTGTGCCACAGCGCGGCATCCGCGGGATTGAGCTCGGCGCGGTGCGAGGCGAGGCGCACATGGGGTCCTTCGCGCACCAGGGCCGCCTCGCGAACGAGGGTCTCG
>DATLGR010000174.1:0-7149 GCA_035540415.1 Burkholderiales bacterium
GACGGGATTGCGCAGGATCCCGATGCCCTGCGCCTCGACCTCGATGATATCGCCGGGCTTCATGAACACCTTGGGGTCGCGCCCGTAGCCGACGCCGGCGGGCGAGCCGGTGGTGATCACGTCGCCGGGCTGGAAAAGGTAGAACTGGGAGTAGTACTCGATCAGCTCCGCGACGCCGAACACGAGGTCGTCGGTGCGCGCATCCTGCATGACCTTGCCATTGAGCCGCGTGAGGATGCGCACGTTGCGCGGATCGGGCACCTCGTCCTGGGTGGCGAGGACCGGCCCCATGGGGCAGAAGGTGGGGAACATCTTGCCCAAGAGGTTGTGCTCCCACGCATGGATCGGGCCCATGACGCCGGTGGCGCGGAAGATCGGCGCCACCCAGTCGCGCGCCGAGACGTCGTTGACGAGGGTATAGCCGGCGACGTAGTCCAGCGCCTGCGCCGCCTTCACGCGGTGGCAGGGGCGGCCGATCACCACGCTGAGCTCGCCTTCCCAGTCGATCATGTCCGGGGCGGTCGGCGGGATCCGGATGGGGGCCTCCGGGCCGATGATGCTCGCCACGCTCTTGGTGAAGGCCGCGGGCTTGTCGGGCACGGGGGTCTTCATCTCCTTGAGATGCTCGCCGTAGTTCATTCCCACGGAGAGGATGAGCCCCGGGTTCGGGATCGGGGCGAGCAGCCGGATGCGCGCGAGCGGGACGCGGGGGGCATCCAGCGCGGCGGCCTGCTCGAGCAGGCCGCGCGCCAGCAGGCTGCGAAGATCGGGCGCGAGGGCCTGCAGCTCGACGATGTCCTCGCCGGCGAGGCGGCCGGGGCGCGCCGTGCCGTCGGCTTCGAAGGTGACCAGCTTCATGCGTGCTCCAGGGTGGGCGCCGGCTCCTGGGCGCCAAGGTCGCGCGACAGGCGCAGGCAGAACTCGCGCAGCGCCCGGGCGGCCGGATGCGTGGGCTTCCCGAGCTCGTGGTCGTGGCCGATCAGCGTAACGGCGGCCACCGCCTCGCCGTTCCAGTGCAGCACCGGCGAGGAGGCGGCGGCGAGGCCGGGAATGACGCTGCTGTCGACGAAGGCGAGCCGGGTCTTGCGCGCGCGCTGCAGCGCGCGCTGGAACGCCTCGCGGTCGACGCTGCGCTGCCGCGCCTCGAGGGCGAGCGCCTCGGCCGTGACCGCTGCCGGCAGGAAGGCGACCAGCACCGTGCCGGTGGCCGAAGCGGCGATCGGCAGCACCGAGCCGAGGCCGAGGTTGGTGGTGAAGGGGATGCGGCTGCGCTGCCAGTGCACCACCGTGGGCCCGCGGTTGCTCCAGACCGAGAGCAGCGCCGTGAACCCGGTCTGGGCGACGAGCGCGGGCAGCGCCTGCGCGGTGAGCTGCACCGGCTCCAGGCGCCGCACCGCGGCGAGGCCGATGCGCAGCGCGAGGGGCCCGAAGTCGTAGCGCGAGTCGGCCTCCTGGCGCACGAGGCCGCAGTGCACGAAGCTCGCGAGATAGCGATGCGCGCCGCTCGGGTCGAGCCCGGCCGCGGCGCTCAGGTCCTTGAGCGCGAGGGGGCCGTCGGCGCGCTCGAGCGCCTCGAGCAGGCGAATGCCGGTCTCCACCGACTGGATGCCGCGCCGGCGCTCGTGCGGCTTCTTCATGCGCTCAGGCCGCCGCGCGGGCGCGCACGAGGTGCTTGCCCTGGAACTGCGGCGCGATCTCCTCCATGAAGCGCTGCATCTGCTCCTTGACGAGCGCGTGGGGCTTGTTGCCGACGTTGAAGTACAGGATCACCTCGGCGATGCCGCTCGCTTCCACCTTCTTCAGGGTGTCGATGATCTTCTGCGGCGGACCGAGCAGGATGGAGCGCTCGCCGAGGTCCTCCTTCTTCATGTTCTTCAGGATTTCGACGATCTTGAGGAAGTACTGCATGGTGGGCGGCGCGTCTTCCTTCTTCTGCGGAAACGCCGGCAGCACGCAGTGGTTGAAGTAGTCCATCTGCGTCTGGCGCCCGTAATCCTCGGCTTTGGCGTCGTCGGCGATGAAGATGAAGTAGCTGCACATGGCGCGCCCGGGGCGGTTGCCGGCCTTCTCGCAGGCCTCGCGGTAGCCCTCGACCGCGCGCTCGAGGCCGCCGAACACCATGCCGGCGGCGAAGGGCGCGTAGATGATGTTGAGGCCGCGCTTCGCCGCCATCTCGAGGCTGGTCTTCGAGAACGAGGCGACGTAGAACGGCAGCGGCTTCTGCACCGGCGATGGGGTGATCCTCATCTCCGGGATGTCGTAGTACTTGCCCTTGTGCGACCACGGGCCGGGCGAGTTCCAGGCCTTCAGCAGCACCTCGATGCCTTCCTCGAAGATCTCGGCGGAGGCCATGAAGTCGGCGCCGAAGGGGCGATACTCCTTGCGGTCGTAGCCGCGGCCGGTGGCGAAGTCGACGCGGCCGCCGGAGAGGAGGTCGAGCGTCGCCCAGGCCTCCGCCACGTGAATCGGGTGATGCAGCGGCAGCACGCTCACCGCGGGCGCGAGGCGCACGTGCTTCGTCTGCGAGGCGATGTTGGCGAGCAGAAGATCCGGGCGCGAGTTGACGCCGAGCGAGTCGAAGTGGTGCTCGCCGATCCAGCACGAGTGCATGCCCAGGCGGTCGGCGAGGATCGCCTGCTCGCGGATCTCCAGCACGAACTGGTTCGCGCTGCGCGGGTTGTTCGGATAGTGGTTGTCGCTGAGAGTGAAATAGCCGAATTCCATGCGGGCCCCGCGTTGTACGATTGACAATGAATTGAGCGTTGGACAATATACGTCAGACACGGAGGAGGACACAATGGCATGGCTTTCGCCCCGCGCGCTGCGGGCGCTGGTGGTGGTTTTCTTTTCGGCGTTCGCCGCCGCGGCCTGGGCGCAACCCAAGCCGCTGCAGACGCTGAACGTCATCGTCTTTCCCGGCGGCTTCAACCTGCCGATCTGGGCGGCGGAGCGGCAGGGCTTCTTCGAGCAGAACGGCATTCGCGTGGTCATCACGCCCACGCCGAGCTCGACGTTCCAGATGCAGGGCCTGGCCGAAGGCCGCTTCGACATCGCGATGACGGCGATGGACAACGTCGTTGCCTACCAGGAAGGGCAGGGCGAGGCGAAGATCCCCGACAACCCGGACATGTTCGCGTTCATGGGCGCCGACAACGGCTTCCTGTCGCTGGTCGGCGGCAAGGGCGTGAAGTCGTTCGCCGACCTGAAGGGCCAGAAGCTGTCGGTGGACGCCCTCACCACCGGCTACGCGTTCGTCCTGCGCGAGCTGCTGGCGCGCAACGGCATTGCGGAGTCGGAGGTGACCTTCGAGCGCGCCGGCGGCGTCTCGGGCCGCTTCCAGGCGCTGCTCAAGGGTGCGCACGCCGGCACCATGCTGATCACGCCGTTCGACATCCTCGCCATGAACCAGGGGCACCCGCAGCTCGCGCGCGCCGCCGAGCACCTCGGCGCCTACCAGGGCGTGGTCGCCGCCTCGCGGCGCTCGTGGGCCAAGGACAACGAGGCGGCCCTCGTGGGCTACATCCGCGCCTGGCAGGCGGGCGTCGCCTTTCTGTACGATCCCAGGAACCGCGACGTGGCCGAGGCGCTGCTCGTGGCCAACATCCGTGCCATGAGCCCGCAGCTCGCGAAGCAGTCCCTCCAGGTGCTGCTCGACGAGCGCACGGGATTTTTCAAGGACCCGGCGCTGGATCTGAAGGGCGTCGCCACCGTGCTTGCGCTGCGCTCGAAGTTCGCCGAGCCGCGCAAGAGCCTCACCGACCCGTCGAAGTACGTCGATTCCTCCTACGTCGAAAAGGCGCGTAAACCATGACGATCTCCCGCCGCAAACTTCTCCTGTCCGGGGCGACGCTCGCTTCCGCCGCCGCGCTCAGCCCGACACTGCTCGCGCAGCAGGCGCAACGGGTGCGCATCGGCAGCACGCTCGGGCTCACCGGCCCCCTGGGCCCCACTTCGGCCATCCACCGCATCGCCACCGAAATCTACGTCGACGAGCTGAACAAGCGCGGCGGCCTGCTCGGGCGCCCGGTGGAGTGGATCGTGCGCGACGACCAGTCGCGGCCCGACGTGACGCGCACCCTTTACGAGCAGTTCGTGACGGTCGACAAGGTCGATCTCGTCATGGGCCCTTACGGCACGGGCGCCATCCTGTCGGCCATGGGCGTTGCCCAGCGCTACGGCAAGATCCTCATCCACAACAGCTTCGGCACCCCGAGCCTCGCCAAGTACGACCTGCAGTTTCCCGCTTCGGGCGGCGCCGGGGATCCGGAGAACGTGTGGCCGAACCTGGTGTTCGATGCCGCGGCGCAGGCGGCCAAGCCGCCCAAGACCATCGCCATCGTGACGAGCAAGTTCCCGTCGCTGCACTTCATCTCGCTCGGGGCACGCACGCACGCCAAGAAGCGGGGTCTGCAGGAAGTGCTGTTCCTGGAGTGGGAGTTCGGCAACCGCGACTTCGGCCCCATCGCGGCGCGGCTGCGCGAAGCGAATGCGGATCTCGCCTGGTTCGGCGTGATCGGCCTCGAAGGCAACATGCTCCTCGAGGCCATGAAGCGCATCGATTACCGCCCGCAGATGCACTTCTACATGTTCCCGGCGCCGGGGCCGCTCGCCAAGCTGCCCGAGGCGAACGGCGCCATGGCCTTCACCACCTTCGAGGAGCATCCGCCGTTCACGGAAAATCCGCGCGCCAAGGCGTTCATCGCCGCCTACCACGAGCGCGGCAAGCAGGCGGGGCTGCCCGACACGTCGGTCGACCTGCAGGCGGCCATCGCCTACAGCTCCTGGCAGGTGCTGGAGGCGGCCGTGAACGGGGCGAAGAGCCTGGAGGACAAGGCGCTCGCCGCCTGGCTGCGCAAGAACGAGGTCGACACCATCATGGGGCGGCTGCGCTGGGAAGGGCCGTTCAACTACGTGATGGGCAAGGACCTCTACCGCGTGAAGCAGCTGCAGGACGGCCGCTGGCTCATCGTCTGGCCGAAGGACGCCGCCGCGCCGGGCGCGAAAGTCCTCCGCTAAGCCCGCTTTGCCGAGCCTCACCCTCCTCGGCCAGTCGGTGCTGTCGGGCGTCTTCATCGGCGCCCTCTACGGCCTGCTCGGGCTGGGGCTGACGCTCGCGTGGGGGCTGCTGCGCCAGATCAACCTGGCGCACTTCGCGCTCGTCTTCCTCGGCGCTTACCTCAGCTACCAGCTGGCGCGCGCCGGCGTGGACCCGCTGCTCTCGCTCGCGCTCATTGCGCCGGCGTTCTTCGTGCTGGGCGTGGCGCTGCACTGGCTGCTCGCGCGCTTCTCGGTGAGCATGCTGAACACGCTGCTCGTCACCTTCGGCTTCACCGTCATGATCGAGGCGCTCATCCAGTGGATCTGGACGGCCGACTTCCGCCGCCTGGATACGCACTATGCGGCCGTGCGCTGGAGGGTGGGGGAACTCTTCCTGCCGCTGCCCGAGCTCATCACGCTGGGCATCGCCGTGGCGCTTGCGGCGGCGATGTGGGCCCTGCTGCGCCACACCGACCTGGGCAAGGCGATGCGCGCGAGCGCCGAGGATCCGACCATGGCCGCCGCGTTCGGCGTGAACGAGCGCGCGCTCGCGATGCTGCTCTCCGGGCTCGCGGCGGCCTTTGCCGCCGTGGCCGGTGTGTGCCTCGCGCTCAGCCACACCCTCGCGCCGGTGCAGATCTATGCCTGGATCGGGGTGGTGTTCGCGGTGGTGATGCTGGGCGGGCTGGGCAATCCGCTCGGCCCGCTGGTGGCCGGGCTCGTCGTGGGCGTGAGCGAAGCCATCACGATGGCGCTGACCGCGCCGGCCTGGGCGCCGCTCGTGTCGTTCTCGCTGCTCATGCTGGTGCTGCTCCTGCGGCCGGAGAAGTTTTGAGGGCGGTCTTCGCCGCCGCCGCTGCGCTCGCCGTGGTGCCGTTTCTCGGCGTGCCGGCGTTCTACGAGTCGTTCCTCTATCTTGCCTTCCACTGGGTGGTGCTTGCCACCTCGTGGAACATCCTGAGCGGCTACGCGGGCTACTTTTCGTTCGGCCACGCCGCGTTCCTCGGCGCGGGCATCTACACCACGGCGGTGCTGGCGGGCAAGCTCGGCTGGCCGTTCCTCGCCACGCTGCCGTTCGCGGCGGCGGTGCCGGCGCTCCTCGGCATCGCCCTCGGCGCGGTGGTGTTTCGCGTGCGCGCGCTGCGCGGCGAGCTCTTCGCCCTGATCACGCTCGCCTTCACGTTCATCGTCGCCACCATCGTGCACAATACCCGCATCGACGGCGGCCCCGGCGTGTACCTGATGGGCGTGGCCATCCCGCCGCTGGCGCCGTCGCCCTCCGGCACGTTCTACCTTCTCGCGCTCGCCGCGGCGCTGCTCGCCGTCGGCTGCGCCTGGTGGACGTACTACTCGCGCTTCGGCACCGGGCTCTTCGCGATCCACGACGACGAGGACGTGGCCGAAGTGATGGGCGTGCCCACCTACCGCTTCAAGCTGGCGGCGTTCGGGCTGTCGTGCGGGCTCGCCGGGCTTGCCGGCGGCATCCACGCCGTCTTCATCTCCTACGTCACGGCGGCGGAGACGTTCTCGGCCTGGGCGGCGCTGTACGTGATCCTGATGGCGGCGCTCGGCGGCACCCGCCACTGGCTCGGGCCGGCCGTCGGCGCGGCGCTGGTCACGTTCCTGATGTACCTCTTCACGACCGGCGATCTCGCGGTCCTCGGCCGCGCGCTCATCGGGCTGGTGTTCATCATCGTGATCCTCGCCATGCCCGGCGGGCTGCTCGGGCGCTTCGCGCGGCGCACGCCCTCCGTGCGGCCCGAGCGCCTGCCCCCGCCCGCGCCGCTCCCCGCCGCGGCGGGCGAGGGCGTGCTGCTGGCGGCCAGGGGCCTGGCAAAGTCGTTCGCGGGCGTGCGGGCGCTCGACGGAGTCGACATCGAGGTGCGGCGCGGCGAGATCCTGGGGCTGGTCGGTCCGAACGGCTCGGGCAAGTCCACGTTCATCAATGTCGCGAGCGGGCACTATCCGGCGAGCGCCGGCAGCATCGTGTTCGAGGGCACCGAGCTGGTGGGCCTGCCGCCGCACCGCATCGCGCGCGCGGGGATCGCCCGCACCTACCAGATCCCGCGGCCCTTCGAGCATCTCACGGTGCTCGAAAACGTGGCGCTGCCG
>DATLGR010000175.1:0-3676 GCA_035540415.1 Burkholderiales bacterium
GCTCTACGGCTTCGCCACCCAGTCGGGCGGCCGGCCCGCGGTGGCGCGGCAGCCAGATCGAAAGCGTGGTGCCGCGGCCTTCTTCGCTGGCGATCGCCGCCGTGCCGCCCGACTGGGTGGCGAAGCCGTAGAGCTGCGCGAGCCCGAGCCCGGAGCCCTTGCCGACGTCCTTGGTGGTGAAGAACGGCTCGAACACGCGCGGCAATAGATCGGCCGCAATGCCATCGCCGTTGTCCGTCACGTCCAGCCGGACGTACTCACCGCCGGTCAGTCCGGGCTGCTCGCCCTCGGCGAGCGTGACGTTGCGCCCCGCGATCACCACGCGGCCGCCGCGCGGCATGGCGTCGCGCGCGTTGAGCGCGGCGTTGAGCAGCGCGAGCTCGAGCTGCACCGGATCCACCTGCACCGGCCACAGGTCGCCGGCGAAGTCGAAGCCGAGCTCGATGTCGCCGCGCAGCGCCCGCGCAATGAGCTCCTGGAGCTTCATCGCCTGGTCGCGAAGATCGATCGCCTCGCGCGCCGCTTCCTGTGCGCGGCCGAAGGTCATGAGCTGGCGCGTGAGCTTCACCGCGTTCTCGGCCGCCCGCTTGCCGGCCTCGGCGGCCGCCACCATCGCCGGGTCGCGCGCGCCGCGCAGCACGATCTCGTTTGCGACGCTCATCGTCTGCAGCAGGTTGTTGAAGTCGTGGGCAATGCCCCCGGTCAGGCGCCCGAGCGCCTCCAGGCGCCGGTTCTGTGCGAGCGCCTCCTGCGCGCGCTGGGAGTCGGCCACCGCGGCCTGCACCTTGAGCTCGAGGTCGCGGCTCGCCGCGCGGATCTGCGCGAGCGCCGCCTCGTGCGCGGCGGCGATGCCGCGGCCCATGAGCGCGGCGATGACGACGGCCAGCGCGATGAGCGCCAGCGCCGCTGCCGAGGCGGCGCCGAGCGCGCGCCAGAACGGCGCCGCGAGCTCCGCGCGCGGGATGCCGATCACCAGCGTCCAGCCCGAACCGCCGATCGCGGTGAAGGCGGTGACGGTGGGCACGCCGTCGAGGCGCACCGTCTCGAAAAGCCCCTCGCGCGAGGCGCGCACGCGCTCGAGGAAGTCCGGTGTCGCCCTGCGCCCGACGAAGCGCTCGGGCTCGAGCCGCCGCGCCACCACCGTTCCTTCGCGATCGGTGATCGACGCGTTCCACCCCTTGCCGAGGCGCGGATCCTCGAGCAGGCGCTGGAGCGTGCTCGCGAAGCTCCCCATGGCAAGGAACAGCCGGTCTTTCCCGGCCCGCGGCACCGGCACCTGCACGGCGAAGCTGTACTGCTTGCCGACCGGCGCGAGGTAGAGGTCCGACACCAGCACCGCCGCGGCGGGGAGCTCGAGCTGCGCGCGCAGCTTGGGCAGACGGTCGCTCACGGGGAGCGGCTCGCCGAAGGGCACGCGCGTATTGAGCAGCTGTCGGCCGCTGGCGTCGGCCAGCACGATCGTGCGCTCGAAGCTCGGCGCGATGCTGCGGGCGTACTCGTAGAAAAGCTTCAAGTCCCCGCGCTGGAGCGAGGGAGAGCGCGAAAGCGTCTGCAGCACCGCGGCGCGGCTCGCGAGCTCCTGCTCGACGACCGCGGCCAGGACGCGCGCGAGCTGCTGCAGGCCTTCCTCGGCCGCGGCGCGCTGGTAATCCTGGGCGCGCGAGATCCCCCAGACGGCCGCGGCGAGCGCGGACATCAGCACGGCGACGACCAAGAAGACCAGGCGCCTGGTGACCGACATGTTCTTGGGCCGAGTCTAGGGAATCGGGCCGTGCGCGGATGTCGGGAAACCCCCGACGGCTGCGGTAAAATCCGCCGCTTTTGCCATGGCGCTCATCGTCCAGAAATTCGGCGGCACTTCGGTCGGCTCCGTCGAGCGCATCCGCAACGTCGCGCGCCGGGTGGCCAAGTGGAAAGCCGCCGGGCACGACCTCGTCGTCGTGCCCTCGGCCATGGCCGGCGAGACCAACCGCCTCATCGCGCTCGCCCGGGAGCTCCAGCCCCAGCCCGACCCGCGCGAGCTCGACGTGGTGGCCACCACCGGCGAGCAGGTCACCATCGGGCTCCTCGCGATGGCGTTGATGGAGCTCGGCGTCCCGGCGAAGAGCTACACCGGCTGGCAGGTGAAGGTGCTGACCGACTCGGCGTTCACGCGCGCGCGCATCGCGAGCATCGACCAGGAGCGCCTGCGCGCCGATCTCGCGCGGGGCGCCGTGGCGGTGGTAGCCGGCTTCCAGGGCGTCGACGAGGCCGGCAACATCACCACGCTCGGCCGCGGCGGCTCCGACACCTCGGCGGTGGCGCTCGCCGCCGCCCTCGGCGCCGCCGAGTGCCAGATCTACACCGATGTAGACGGTGTGTACACCACCGACCCCCGCGTGGTACCCGAGGCGCGCCGGCTGCGTAGCATCACCTTTGAGGAGATGCTCGAGATGGCGAGCGCCGGCTCCAAGGTGCTGCAGATCCGCTCGGTGGAGTTCGCCGGCAAGTACAAGGTGCCCACGCGCGTGCTCTCCAGCCTCACCGACCCCGACGTCCCGGTCGAGGAGGAGGCGCGCTCGGGCACGCTCATCACATTCGAGGAAGACCCGCACATGGCGATGGAGAAGGCAGTCATCTCCGGGGTCGCGTTCAACCGCGACGAGGCAAAGATCACGGTGCACGGCGTGCCCGACCGGCCGGGCGTGGCCTACGCCATCCTCGGCCCCATCGCAGACGCGAACATCGACGTCGACGTGATCGTGCAGAACGTCGGCCACGACGGCCTGACCGATCTCTCCTTCACCGTGGGCCGCAACGACCACGCGCGCTCGCTCAAGATCCTGAAGGAGCGGGTGCAGCCGCACATCAAGTGCCGCGAGGTGAGCGGCGACGACAAGATCGCCAAGGTCTCCATCGTCGGCATGGGCATGCGCTCGCACGCGGGCATCGCGGCGCGCATGTTCCGCACGCTGGCCGAGGAGGGCATCAACATCCAGATGATCTCGACCTCGGAGATCAAGATCACCGTGGTCATCGAGGAGAAATACACCGAGCTCGCGGTGCGCGTGCTGCACAAGGCCTTTGAGCTCGATCAGGAATAAGCTGGTCGGGCGCTGGCGCCTGGTGTCCTACCGGGCACACCCGGAGGAGGGCGACGCGGTGTATCCGCTGGGCGAGGCGGCCAAGGGCGTGCTCGACTACTCCGACGAGGGCAACGTCTCGGTGCACATCATGGGCGCGGGCTACTTCGCCTACTGCGGCTACTACACCGTCAACGAAGAGGCCGCCACCGTCACGCACCACCTGGAGCTGTGCTCCGACCGCAACCTCGCCGGCGCCGCCAACCTGCGCCACATCAGCCTGGAGGACGACCAGCGCCTGGTCCTCTCCGGCCTCATGCTCCTCGACGGCAAGCCCCACACCATCCGCGTCATCTGGGAGCGGCCCCCCGAATAGGCGATAATCGCCCTACCGCGGAGAGTTGCCCGAGAGGCCGAAGGGGGCGCCCTGCTAAGGCGTTATACGGGCAAAACCCGTATCGAGGGTTCGAATCCCTCACTCTCCGCCAGCTTCACATTTGTACGGCCCGAAGACATGGGTTACGGGTCGTACCCAAGACGTGGTGATAACCTCGGCCTGAACGGGTTTTGGGGTTGCGGGTTCGATCCGAGCTGCTCGCGTCCTTACGTAAAAG
>DATLGR010000176.1:0-7072 GCA_035540415.1 Burkholderiales bacterium
GCTCTACATGATCGGCAAGCGCTCGACCGCTTCAGCGCGCGGGGTGGCCCGCCTGCTCACCGGCGCGCTGCCGCGCGTCGAGCGAGTGGAGCTCGACCTCGGCCACATGGCGCCCGTCACCCATCCGGGGCCGGTGAATGACGTGATCGAGGCGTTTCTGCAGCGAAGTTAACCGGGCCGCGACCCCTGGGCGGCCGGAACCTCGGCGGGCGCCTGCGGCCCCTCGCCCGGCGGCTCGATCGCGGGCGAGCTGCTCTTGAGCCCCGCGGTGAGGACGAACTTCATCGCGTCCTCGCGCGACATCGCGACCGGCGTGATCGCCTCGCGCGGCACGAACACGGTGTAGCCGCCGAGCTGGTAGCTCATCGGCAGGTACACCGCGACCTCGTCGGCGCGCGCGATGCCCGGGGGCGCGTCGGCGAAGTCGGTGCGCGTGACGAAGCCGAGCAGGCGGATGTCGCCGGGAAAGCTGATCGACACCACCTGCAGCGCCGGGTCCTTGTGCTCCGCGAAGAGGCCGAGCAGGTCGCGCATCGCCGAGTACACCGAGCGCACGAACGGGATCTCGAGCAGCAGCCACTCCATCGCGCCGAACAGGCGCCGGAAGAGGAACGCGTGCATCAGCAGGCCGACGGCGAAGATCACCACCACCGCCACGGCGAGCCCCATGCCGGTGCGGTACCACTCGTCCGGAATGAGGAGGATCAGCTGCTTGCCGAAGAACTTCTCCAGCACGCCGAGCACCCAGACGGTGAAGTAGAGCGTGATCACGAGGGGCAGCAGCGTGAGCAGCCCCGTGGCGAAGATCTTGCCGAGGGTGCGCCAGGCGGAAGGCGGTCGGCGGCGGGCGGGAGGCACCGGCCGATGCTATCAAACTCTTGCTATAGTGCTCCGCGGGAGGCGCCTCATGATCGCGGTCATCTTCGAGTTCACGCCGGCCGAAGGCCGATTCGACGACTACATGGAGCTGGTGGGCACGCTGCGCGCGGAGCTCGAGCGCGCCGAGGGCTTCCTCTCGCTTGAGCGTTTCGAGAGCATCACCACCCGGGGCAAGTTCGTCTCGCTGCAGTTCTGGCGCGACGAGGAATCGGTGCGCAAGTGGCGCAACCTGCAACAGCACCGCGCGGCGCAGGCGCGAGGCCGCGCGGGGATCTTCCGCTCCTACCGGCTGCGCATCGCGAGCGTGCTGCGCGACTATACGCACGAGGAGCGCGCGCAGGCGCCCGTGGACTCGGTCCGGGTGCACGGCTAATTCACACCTTTCTCCTCCAGGAGGGGCTGTGGCGCGTGGAAGGCGTCTATCGCGACGCCGCCGGCACCAGCTATGTCGCCGCGGGCGAGAACGCGGTGCGCCACGAGCCGCAGCGCTGGCTGTTCGAGGCGGTGCTGCGCCTGCGCGGCGAGCCCACGCGCGTGCAGCACAACCGCTACGAGATCGCGCCGCTGCTGCCCGGGGCGCGCTCCACGCACTGGAGCTCCAACAATCCCGCCGTCGGCGCGCTGCGCGGGCGCTTCGTCATCGCCGGCGACGCCATCCTCTCCTTTTACGCGAGCCCCACCGGACGCTATCGCGGCTTCGAGTCGATCCAGCAGCGCGACGAGGCGCGCTACAGCGTGCGCGGCACGCTGCTGGAAGAAGACAAGGTGATTTCGACCTGGGCGCTCGAGCTCGCGCGGCGCTGAGCCTAGAATTGCGGACCCCCAACCCGAAAGGAGACGCGATGAAGACCCTTGCAGCACTGGTGGCGGCGATGGTGGCCCTGCCGGCCCTGGCGCAGGACAAGAAGGAAGACCCGCTTGTCAAGCGCGGCAAATACCTGGTGCAGATCGCGGGGTGCAACGATTGCCACACCCCGGGGTACCCGGAGAAGGGCGGCAAGGTGCCCGAGTCGGAGTGGCTCACCGGCGACATCCTCGGCTGGCGCGGGCCCTGGGGCACGACGTATCCGAGCAACCTGCGCCTGTACTTCCAGAAGCTCACCGAAGCCGAGTGGGTCAAGCTCGGCAAGACGCTGCGCACGCGGCCGCCCATGCCGTGGTTCAACCTGCACGACATGACCACGACCGACCTGCGTGCGCTGTACCGCTACGTGCGCCACCTCGGGCCCGCGGGCAAGCCGGCGCCGGAGTACCTGCCGCCCGACAAGACGCCGCCGCAGCCTTACGTGCAGTTCCCGGGGAAATAGCCGCTCAGGCCTGGGTGTCGAGCGCCGGCAGCGCGCCGATGTCCGTCACCCAGTCGAGGCGCGAACGGCACCAGAGCTGGCGCTGCGGGCGCATCGCGCGGCGCTGGCGGATGGTGCCCACGCGCAGGTTGTAGACCTCGGGCTCGGGCACGTCGGCGCACGCGTAGAGCCGGCTGCCGCACTCGGGACAGAAGGCCTGCACCCGGCGCGCGCCGCTCTCGCCGGTCTTCACGTAGCGCCGCGGCTCGCCGCGCAGCAGGCGGAACGCCCCCTTGCGCGCGTAGACGAAAGTGGTGAAGGCGCTGCCGGTGAGCGCCTGGCAGTCGGTGCAGTGGCACAGGCCCACGTCGGCCGGGTCGATGTCGGCCTCGTAGGCCACGTTGCCGCAGTGACACGCGCCATCAATTCGCATCGGGCCTCCGGGTGATCGGCCGCGCCGTCTCGAACGCGCGGGCGGCGCGCAGTACCAGCGCCTCGCCGTAGCGCGGACCGACGATATGCAGGCCGACGGGCAGGCCCGCGGCGGTGAACCCGCAGGGGATGGACGCGGCGGGCTGGCCGGTGAGGTTGAAGGGAAACGTGAAGGGGGTCCAGTCGGTCCACCGGGCGTTGCCCGGCGGACATTCCAGGCCGGCATCGAAGGCGGGCACCGCGAGGGTCGGCGTCAGGAGCAGGTCGAACTCGCGGTGGAAGAGATTCATGTGGGCCCCGAGCGCGGCGCGGCGCTGCTGCGCGTCCAGGAGCTCGGCGGCGCCGATCGTCTCGCCCGCGGCGGCGACCTCGAGGAAGCCCGGGTCCACGTCCGCCTTGCTCTTGAGCGTGCGCGCGAGCGCCGCCGCGCCGGCGAACCAGTGCGTGCGGAAGAGCGGCTCGGCGTTCTCGAAGCCCGGATCGCGCGCCTCGACGCGCGCGCCGAGCTCGGCGAAGGTCCGCGCCGCTTCCGCGACGATGGCGGCGACCTCCGCGTCCACCTTGGCGTAGCCGAGCGCGGCGGAGTAGGCGATGCGCAGGTCCTGCACGCCGTGCTCGAGGCCCAGGCGCCAATCGCGCGCCTCGTAGGGCAGCGCATGCCAGTCGCGCGCGTCGGGCTGCGCGATCACGTTCAGCAGCAGCGCCGCGTCGGCCACGTCCCGCGACATCGGCCCGACGTGCGCCACGGTGCCGAAGGGCGAGACCGGCCAGGCCGGCACGCGGCCGAAGGTCGCCTTGAGCCCGAACACGCCGCTGAAGCTCGCCGGGATGCGGATGGAGCCGCCGCCGTCGGTGCCGAGCGCGAGCGGGCCCATGCCGCTCGCGAGCGCCGCCGCCGCGCCGCCCGAGGAGCCGCCGGGCGTCTTGGCGGGATTCCAGGGGTTGCGCGTCACGCCGCAGAGCGCGCTGTCGGTGACGCCCTTCCAGCCGAATTCCGGCGTGGTGGTCTTGCCCAGCAGCAGCGCGCCGTGCTCGCGCAGGCGCGCGACCGCGGGCGCATCGTCGGTCCAGGGGCCCTGCGGGTCGATCGTCTTCGAGCCGCGCAGCGTGGGCCAGCCGCGGGTGAGGAGGAGGTCCTTCACCGACACCGGCACGCCGTCGAGCAGGCCCTTTGGCGCGCCCGCCGTCCAGCGCTCCTCCGAGGCCTTGGCCTCGCTCATGATCCGGTCCGACACGAGGCAGAAGGCGTTGAGGCGCGGGTTGAGCGCCTCGATGCGCGCGAGCACCGCACCCGCCGCCTCGACCGGGGATAGCGTGCGCCGCCGATACGCCTCGAGAAGCGCGCCGGCGCTCCAATGGCAGATCTCGCTCACGCAAGCGATTATAGTAAGAGCCATGCGAGCCATTGCCTCCGTTCTCTTCGGCGCCGGCCTGGCCATTGCTGGGTCCGCGCACGGCTTTGGCGTCGGCGCGCGCATTGGCACCACCGGCGTCGGCGCCGATGTGGCCTGGCGCCTCGCGCCGGCCGTGGACGTGCGCGTGGGCTACTCGGCGCTGCGCTGGAATCGCGACGTCACCACCGAAGGGCTGCGCTACGACGGGCACCTGCGCCTGTCGAACCTGAGCGGGCTCGTGGACTTCGCGGCGCTCGGGCCGCTGCTGCGCGTGACCGGCGGCGTCGTCTACAACGACAACCGCTACGAGCTGCGCGCGCATCCCGCCGCCGGCGGCGCGATCCACGGCCGCGTCGATGCGGGGCGCAGCCTGGTGCCGTATCTCGGGCTCGGCGCGGGCCGCGTGGCCGGCGCCGGCATCAATCTCTATTCGGATGTCGGCGTGATGTTCCAGGGCTCGCCGCGGGCCCGGCTCACGGCCGATTGCGCCGGGCTCGCGCCCGCCGCCTGCGCGGAGCTGCGCGCCCGCGCCGCCGCCGACGAGGCGCGGCTGCAGGACCGCCTGCGCCGCTTCCGCTACTACCCGGTCGCGAGCATCGGGCTCACCATTGGCTTCTAGCGCCGCCACGCTCGCCCGCTACAAAGCCTGGGCGAACGAGATTCTCTTCGGCGCGGTGGCGGCGCTGCCCGCGGGCGAGGCGGAGAAGCCGCGGCGCAGCACTTTCAGGAACATGGTGCACACGCTGAACCACGGCTATGTGATCGATCGCATCTTCCAGGCGCACCTCGAGGGCCGGCCCCACGGCTATGCCGCGCGCAACACCGCAGACCATCCGCCGCTGGACCAATTGTGGCGCGCGCAGCGCGAGCTCGACGCCTGGTACGTCGCCTGGGCCGAAGCCGCCACGGAGGCCGCGCTCGCCGAGCCGGTCGACTTCACCTTCGTCGGCGGCGGCGCGGGGCGCATGACGCGCGGCGAGATCCTCCAGCATCTGGTCATCCACACCGGCTATCACCGCGGCTTCGTGTGCCAGATGATGTTCGACGTGCCGGCGCGGCCGCCGATCACCGACCTCACCGTCTACCTGCGCGACGCCAGCGCTTCTTGAATTCGCGCGACGCTAGCGCCCCTTGAAATCCGGCGGGCGCTTTTCGTTGAAGGCGCGCACGCCCTCGCGCCGGTCCTCGGTGTCGACGAGGCGGTTGTAGGCCTCGATCTCGAAGCGGTAGCCGGTGAGCAGATCCGTCTGCAGGCCGTAGTGGATCGATTTCTTGGCCTGGCGCACGGCGAGCGGCGCGTTGGCGGCGATGGCGGCGGCGGTCTCGAGCGCCTCGTCGCGCGTGGCGAGGCGGTTGAAGAGCCCCCAGGCGAGCCCTTCCTCCGCGCTGAACTGTTGGGCGGAAAGGATCAGCTCCTTCGCGCGGCGCTCGCCCAGGGCGCGGGCGAGGTTCTGCGTGCCGCCGCCGCCGGGCATGATGCCCAGGCGCACCTCGGGCAGCGCGAAGCGCGCCCCGCCCGCGGCGTAGATGAAGTCGCAGCACAGCGCGAGCTCCAGGCCGCCGCCGAAGGCGTGCCCGTTCACCGCGGCGATCACCGGCAGCGGCAGCTCCATCAGCGCGATGAAGCCGCGCTCGAAGAGCTCGTGCTGCGCCTGCCAGTCGGCCGGCGTCATGCCGTCGCGCTCCTTGAGGTCGGCGCCGGCGCAGAACGCGCGCTTGCCGGCGCCGGTCAGCACCACGCAGCGGATTCCCGCCGGTTCGGCGGCGAGGCGCGTCCACAGGTCGTAGAGATCGCTTCCCATCTGCGTGTTGAGCGCGTTGAGCGCCTGCGGCCGCTCGAGCGTCACGAGCAGGACGTGCGCGCCGCGCGACTCCACGTGCAGCGTGGCGTACTTCATGCGAGCACCGCGGCGAGATGCTCCTCGAGCACGCGCGGAAGCTCGGCCGGGGCGAGGCGGCCGAAGCCGCAGAACGCGCCCACGCCGAAGTCCTTCAGGTGCCTGCGGGCGGCGGCGAGCCGCGCGGCATAGCGTTCCATGTTGTGGATCACTCCCAGATAGATGCGCGCGCCTTGGGGGCGAAGGCGCGAAAGCGGGGCAAAGAAGGCTTCGTCGCTGCGATCGAGCACCGGGATGTGCACCCAGTCCACCCGGCGCCCGGCGCCCTCGATGAAGGCGTTGGCGAGGTCGACCGCGCCCCCCAGGTCGTCGGGAGCGAAGCGCGGCCAGCCGCCGAGCGTGCCGAAGCAAAGATGAAAGCCGAGCGCCACCTCCGGCGGGATCGCGGCGGAGAGCTTCGCCGGCGGGACCTGCGCGGCGACCTCGCCGCGGTAGGCTTCCTGCAGCTCGGCCGCGCAGTCCCACTGGATCGCGAGGTCGCGGTGCGGAATGTGCTCGAGGATCTTGTCGAGCTCGGCCGCGAGCGCGGCGGCGTACCCCCGCCGCACCTTGTCGCAGGAGGCGGCATCGGCGAAGACGCGCGCCGGCGCGGCGCTGTGCACCATGGGAATCGAGACCTGGAAGCGCAGGTGCGCCGGCAGCACGCCCCGGTCCTGCTGCGCGCGGAAGATCTCGTAGCCGTTGACCGCGTCGCGCGCGAAGCCGAGGCGCCAGCCCGGCTCGCCGAAGCGGATTTCGCCCGCGCCCTCGCGTACGCGGAAGCGCCAGCTGTCGGCGGCGTCGCGGGGATGGAGCCGCTCGACACCGTCCTCGGGGCGCGGGCGCTGGAGCACCTCGATGTCCGGATGGATGGCGAACACCTGGAAATGCACCCGGCTGATCCAGTGCCGCCGGAATCCCACCTCGCCGTCGGGCATGGCGGCAAGATGCGGGCCGAGCGGCCGGCCGAAGGTCTCGAACACCGCCCGCGCGGTCTCCAGCGGAATGCTGCCGACGAGGAGGAGGTCCACGGCCACGGCGCGATTCTAAGTCCGTTGTCGCGTATATTCGCCGCCGTGAGCCACGTCTTTCACCGCGATCCGCGACAGCGCTATCCGATCGCGGTGCGCGGCGAGGGGGCGTATCTCGTCGACCGCGACGGGAAGCGCTACCTCGACGCCTCCGGCGGCGCGGCGGTGTCGTG
>DATLGR010000177.1:0-2112 GCA_035540415.1 Burkholderiales bacterium
GGCCTGGCCGCGCTGCTGCCCGCGCCTCAGAGGTCCGGCTCGCCCTTGCCCAGCCGGTTGATCGTTATTCAAGCGTAACGGAAGACAGGGCGAGCATCAGTATGGCGCGAGACCCGGCTGGTCTTGAAATAGATGCCGCCATGGCCCAATCCGGTCGCGAGGTGATTGCCGATATGTTCGACCTTCGCGCGCATCGGGTTGTGCTGCGGGTCGACCGCGTTCTTGTCGAGCAACTCCCCGGCCGGGGCCGCCGTCCCTACGTCAGCATCGGCTTCGCGCGCCGGGCTCACTTGAAGCGCGATGCGGCGTCCTTCATGGCTTCGCTCATGGCGTCCCACGCGGACTCCATGCCCTTGCGCAGGGACTCCCAGGCGTCCTCGCTCGCCGTCTGCAGCTCCTTGAGCTTCGCGCCCGCCTCTTCACGCCTGCGCCGCAGGGTCTCCATCTGCTTCTGGTAGGCGATGCGCGAATCCGCGTGCGCGGCGTCCGCTTTCGCCGACAGGAGGTCGATCTCAGCGTTCCACTCGTCCAGCTTCGCTTTCATTTTCTGTACGTACGCGTCGCGATTGCTCATTGATGGCTCCTTCGCCTTGTTGGTGCTTCATCTCGTCGGCCAGGCCGTGGTTGACCGCGCTGTGCTTCGCCTCGTCGTTGCGCACCGCGACCACGAGGTCGCGCAGCGTCGCATCCTTGCCGAGGTTCCAGTAGTCGATGGCGAGCTGCGGCGCGGGCACGTTCTCGCGCCGCCCGCGTCGATCTCCTCGAGAAACCGCGTATAGCTGACCACGGCCTCGTCCTTTAGGTAGCCCACAAAGCGGTGCGCGGTCTTCGGCGCGGTCAGGTAGAAGAGAAAGTAGGCGTTGTAGAACACGCCCTGGGCGATCAGAACGACCCCTTTGCGCGGCGGCTGCGCCGCTTGGGTTGACGAGCGCCGGCAGCGATACGCCGAGCGCGCGGGGGGCGGCGGTGAGGCTGCCCTCGTCGACGATGCGCACGAACCCCGCCATGGCGCGCAGCTTGTCCATCGATTACTCCGAGTTGCGCAGTAGTCTAATACGGCGCACACCATTTATTCGGATTCCCGGATGAATGAGACTTCCGCCATGGCAGCGGCACGCCGGCGGAGGCCCGGATGTTCACCATGAGCGAGGGCTACGAGCGCTTCATGGGCCGCTGGAGCCGGATTCTCGCGCCGCACTACAGGCCAAGCGCAACGGCGGCTCGGACCGCGTGCGCTTCGAGGTCGGCGATGCGCAGGCACTGCGCTACCCGGACGGCGCGTTCGACCACACGATGTCGCTGCTCGTGATGAATTTCATCCCCGACCATGAGAAGGCGATCGGCGAGATGCGCCGGGTCACGCGTCCCGGCGGCGTGGTGAGCGCCTGCGTCTGGGACTACGACGCCGGCATGGAAATGCTGCGCTTCTTCTGGGACGAGGTGGTCGCGCTCGACCCGGCGATGGAGCCCAGGGACGAGCGGCACATGAAGCTCACGCGCGCAGGCCAGCTCGGCGCGCTCTGGCGCAAGGCCGGGCTGACGAACGTGCAGGAGCGCCCCCTGACCATCGAGCAGCGCTACGCGTCCTTCGCCGACTACTGGACGCCCTTCCTCAAGGGCGCCGGCCCCGGCGGCGCGTACGTGGTTTCGCTCGACGAGCCGCGCCGCCGGCAGCTCGAGGCGCGACTGCAGCGGCGCCTGCTCGGCGATCGCCCCGACGGCCCCTTCACGCTCAATGCGCGCGCCTGGTGCGTGCGCGGCAACGTCTAAGCGCTCCTCCGGCACGATCTGCATCAGGCCGCGCAGCTCTCGATCGAAGAGGCCCAGCGCGCGGAGCAGCCACGGCGGGGCGGCGCGCACACGGACCTCGCGGCGAAAGAGCCGCGCGAGGATGCCGGCCAGCGCCCTGGCGGACATCGGCCCGGAGCCGGGCAGCACCCAATCTTTGCCGTAGGCTTCATTGCGAGTAAGCAGGTCCGCCACCACGCGCATCGCGTCGGGAACGTAGATGTAGTCGCGCGCCACGTCCGCCGGCCCGATCCAGCTCATCGGCTTGCCCTTCACCGCGTCGATCAGCGCGAGCTGCAGCGTGCTCGTGTGCACGTGCGGCCC
>DATLGR010000178.1:0-5819 GCA_035540415.1 Burkholderiales bacterium
GCAAGCCGCTGCGGCTCGCGTTCGAGTCGGGCAAGCCGCACTCCATGATCCTGTGGGGGCCGCCGGGGGCGGGCAAGACCACCCTTGCGCGGCTCATCGAGGACATGGAGCGCGCGGGCCTCGTCTCGGCCATGCAATCCAACGGCAACCGCGAGGTGCTGGTCCCCGCGAAGGCGGAATAGGCTCGCGCATGCGGCTCCTCGGCTTCCTCCTGGTCCTCGCCGCGGGCGCCGCGCACGCCGACAGCCTCGATCGCTTTCGCGAGTTCATGCGCGGCACGCAGTCGGCGCGCGCCGACTTCGAGCAGACGGTGCTCGGGCGCGGCGGCAACGTCACCCAGCAGTCGAAGGGCAGCTTCGCCTTCCAGCGACCCGGCCGGTTCCGCTGGGTGTACGCCAAGCCGGTCGACCAGCTCATCGTCGGCGACGGCGAGCGCGTGTGGATCTACGACCGCGACCTCGAGCAGGTGACGGTGCGCCGGCTGTCCAAGGCGCTCGGCTCCACCCCGGCGGCATTGCTCGCCGGCGCGGCCGAGGTCGAGGCGGCCTTCGACCTGCGCGATGCCGGGGTGCGCGACGGCCTCGAATGGCTGGAGGCGCGGCCGAAGGAGCGCGAGGCCGGGTTCGAGCGCATCCTCATCGGCTTCGGCCCCGAAGGCCTGCGCGCCATGGAGCTCGCCGATCACTTCGGGCACACCACGCTGCTTCGCTTCACCAACGTGCAGCGCAATCCCAAGCTCGATCCCGCGCAGTTCCGCTTCGTGCCGCCGCCCGGCGCCGACGTGCTGGGCGAGCGGTGAGCGATCTCTTCGCCAAGGCGCAGCCCGCGGCGCCGCTCGCCGAGGCCCTGCGGCCGCGCTCGCTCGACGAAGTGGTGGGCCAGGCGCACCTGCTCGGTCCGGGCAAGCCGCTGCGGCTCGCGTTCGAGTCGGGCAAGCCGCACTCCATGATCCTGTGGGGGCCGCCGGGGGCGGGCAAGACCACCCTTGCGCGGCTCATGGCGAGCCGGTTCGACGCGGAGTTCATCGCGCTCTCCGCCGTCTTTTCCGGCGTCAAGGACATCCGCGAGGCGGTGCAGGCGGCCGAGCGCGAGCTCGCGCGTTCCGGCCGGCGCACCATCCTGTTCGTCGACGAGGTGCACCGCTTCAACAAGGCGCAGCAGGACGCTTTCCTCCCGTACGTGGAGCGCGGCCTCATCACCTTCGTCGGCGCCACCACCGAGAACCCGTCCTTCGAGGTGAACAGCGCGCTGCTCTCGCGCGCCGCGGTCTACGTCCTGCATCCGCTGAGCGAGGACGATCTGCGCGCGCTGCTCGCTCGCACGCCGCTCGAGGCCGACGAGGCGGCGACGGCGCGCCTGGTCGGCTTCGCCGATGGCGACGCGCGGCGGCTGCTGAACGCGGTCGAGATCCTGCTGAACGCCGGCCAGGCCAAGGTCGACGGCGCGCTCGTCGAGCGCGTGCTCGCGCAGAACCTGCGCCGTTTCGACAAGGGCGGCGAGCAGTTCTACGACCAGATCTCGGCGCTGCACAAGTCGGTGCGCGGCTCGGACCCCGACGCGGCGCTGTACTGGATGGTTCGCATGCTCGACGGCGGCGCCGACCCGCTCTATGTCGGGCGCAGGATCGTGCGCATGGCGGTGGAGGACATCGGCCTCGCGGACCCACGGGGGCTACGCCTTGCGCTCGATGCCTGCGAGACCTACGAGCGCCTGGGCTCGCCCGAGGGCGAGCTCGCGCTCGCCGAGGCGGTGCTCTACCTCGCCGTGGCGCCGAAGTCGAACGCCGTCTACGAGGCCTATAATGCGGCGCGCGCCTTCGTCGCCAAGGACCAGACCCGGCCCGTGCCGATGCACCTGCGCAACGCGCCCACGGGGCTGATGCGCGAGCTGGGCTACGGCCGCGGCTACCGCTACGCGCACGACGAGGAAGGCGCGTACGCGGCGGGCGAGCGCTATTTTCCCGAGGGCATGAACCCCGAGCCCTGGTACCGGCCCACCGACCGCGGCCTCGAAGCGAAGATCCGCGAAAAGCTCGAGCACCTGAAAAGCCGAAAATGATCGACCTCCAGCTCCTGCGCGCGGACACCGACGCGGTGATCGCGCGTCTCGCCGCCCGCGGCTACGAACTCGACCTCGAGACGTTCCGGCGCCTGGAAGGCGAGCGCAAGGCGGTGCAGGGCGATGCCCAGGCGCTGCAGGCCTCGCGCAACGCGCTCTCCAAGCGCATCGGCCAGGCCAAGGCGAAAGGCGAAGACGCCGCCGCCCTCATGGCCGAGGTCAACGCCGTGAACGCGCGCCTTGCGGAGCTCGAGGCGAAGCTGCCCGACATCCAGCAGCGGCTGCACGACTTCCTCGCCGTGGTGCCCAACCCCCCGCACCCCAGCGTGCCGCGCGGCGCCTCGGCGGAAGAGAACGTGGAGCAGCGCCGCTGGGGCGCGCCGCGGCGCTTCGACTTCACCCCGCGCGACCACGTGGACCTCGGCGAGGGGCTCGGGATGCTCGACTTCGCCGCCGCCAACAAGATCGCCGGCTCGCGTTTCTCGCTCCTCAAGGGCCCGCTCGCGCGCCTGCACCGCGCCCTCGCGCAGCTCATGCTCGACGTGCACACCGCCGAGCACGGCTACACCGAGGTCTACGCGCCCTACCTCGTCAACGCGCAGAGCCTGTACGGCACCGGCCAGCTGCCGAAATTCGAGCAGGACCTCTTCCTCGTGCCGCGCGGCGAGGAAAAGTGGTACCTCATCCCGACGGCCGAAGTGCCGGTCACCAACATCGCGCGCGACGACATCGTTCCGCTCGAGCAGCTGCCGCTGCGCTTCGTGTGCCACACGCCCTGCTTTCGCTCCGAGGCCGGCTCCTACGGCAAGGACACGCGCGGCATGATCCGCCAGCACCAGTTCGACAAGGTCGAGCTCGTGCAGATCACCCACCCGGCGAAGTCTTACGAGCTGCTCGAAGAGCTCACCGGCCACGCCGAGGCGATCCTCAAGAAGCTCGAGCTCCCGTACCGCGTGGTGACGCTGTGCACCGGCGACATGGGCGCCGCCGCCGCCAAGACCTACGACATCGAGGTCTGGCTCCCCGCGCAGAACGCCTATCGCGAGATCAGCTCCTGCTCCAACTTCGAGGCCTACCAGGCGCGGCGGATGCAGGCGCGCTTTCGCAACGACAAGGGCAAGCCCGAGCTCGTGCACACGCTGAACGGCTCCGGCCTCGCGGTGGGCCGCACCCTGGTCGCCATCCTCGAGAACTGCCAGAACGCCGACGGCTCCGTCACCGTGCCCGCGGCGCTGCGTCCCTACATGGGCGGCCAGGAGCGGCTCGTCCCCGCCTGATAAAATCTACCTGCCGCGGAGAGATGGCAGAGTGGTCGATTGCGGCAGACTCGAAATCTGTTGTACCCGTGAGGGTACCGGGGGTTCGAATCCCTCTCTCTCCGCCATTTCCGAGATCACCCTGTCAGCGCCGGTTATTGGCCAGGCGCCTTCGGTCGCGCGGGCTCTTCCGGCGCGTCGCTCACCGGGGAAATCGAAAGCGTATCCCAGTGCATGCGGTCCTGGATGCAGTACCAGTCGACACGCTCGACGTCCTCGAACGCGAACACGTTGCCTTCGACATACCCGACGCCGTCCACCATCGAGTACGCGGAGTAGGGGCCGTAGTTCGTCCCGGCCTGCCCGCGCCTGAATTGCAGGCAGAGCGGGCCGGCGATGTCCAGGCGGGTGTAGAAGACTTCCTTGTTCTTCGCCTCGGCCGGCGTCCAGTGATGGCGCTCGTGGCGGGCGATGGGCTCGGGATGGTCGTCGGCGAACAGTGCCGGACCCCGGAACGTCAGGCGGTTGTAGGTCGCGCTTTTGTAAGGCGCGCCGGTGGGGCGGCCGAAGACGACGACGAGCGACATGCCCGGCTGCAGCAACCGGCATGCCGCCTTGCACCACCGCAGGCCGGCCGATGTAAATAGTGATTTCAACCGCCGGGCTTCTTCCGCTTCCCTATAATCCGCCGCTTTTTCAGCGGCCATGTGGTTCAGGAACCTCATCGTCTACCGGCTCGGCGCCGGCTGGGCGCGCAAGGTGGAAGACCTCGACGCGAAGCTCGCGCAGCAGCCGCTGCAGAAGTGCGGCGGCTTCGAGATGGAGAGCCGCGGCTGGCTCTGCCCGCGGTACGAAGGACAATACGTCTACGACCAGAACCGCCAATGGTTGCTGGCGCTCGGCCTGGAGCAGAAGCTGCTGCCAACCTCCGTCATTCGTGACACCGCCGCGGAGCGCGTCGCCGAGCTCGAGGGCCAGCTCGGCCGGGCGCTGGGACGCAAGCAGAAGCGCGAGATCGCCGACCGCGTCACCGCGGAGCTCCTGCCGCGGGCCTTCAGCCGCCGGCGCCGGACGTACGCCTGGATCGACCGAACCGGCGCCTGGCTGGCGGTGGACGCCGCGGGCGGTCCGAAGGCGGAGCAGTTCATGGAAGCCCTGCGCAAGGCCGAGGAGGACTTGCCGGCGGTGCGCCTCGAGACGCAGACCTCCCCGTCGGCGTCGATGAGCCGCTGGATCGTGCAGGGCGAGGCGCCCGGAGCGTTCAGCATCGACGAGGACCTGGAGCTCCTCGCGCAGGACGGCACCAAGGCCACCGTGCGCTACAGCCGCCACGGTCTTCAGGGCAAGGACATCCGCGATCACATCGCGGCGGGCAAGCAGCCGGTGCGCCTCGGGCTCACGTGGAACGACCGTGTGTCGTTCGTGCTCAGCGCCGAGCTCGAGCTCAAGCGCCTGGCCTTTCCCGGCCTGCTCGAGCGCGAGTCCGGCGAGGAGATCGAGGACGAGGACGAGCGCTTCGAGGCAACCTTTGCGCTCATGACCGGCGAGCTCTCGCGGCTGCTCGGCGATCTCGTCGCGGCGCTCGGCGGCGAGAAGCCCGCGGAGGGCCGGACCCCGGCGGAGCGGCTCGAAGCTTCGACGGTGTAGGCGGGGAGCCGGCAAGGCGGCGCGTTGTAGACTGCCACTCGCGGACCCGATGAGCGTTTCCCTGCAAGTGCAGTTCGACCCCGCGGCCGCGCGCTTCGGCGCCGCGCGCTCGCAGAAGCGGCTGGAGGACGATCGGCTGCTCCTGGGCAAGGGGCTCTTCAGCGATGACCGCCACTTTGACGGGCAGCTGTGGCTGGTGCTCTTGCGCTCGCCGCATGCCCATGCACGCCTCCGGTCGATCGACCTTTCCGCGGCACGCGCCGCCCCCGGCGTGCTCGCCGCGTGGTCGATGGCGGAGCTGCGCGCCGACGGCGTCGGCCACATCCCGTTTCCGCCGCTCTTCAAGCGCGCCGACGGCTCGCCGATGGCAGCGCCGCCGCGTACCCCGCTCGCCGAGGACAAGGTGCTTTATGTCGGCCAGCCGGTCGCCGCGGTGGTGGCGGGCACGCGCGAGCAGGCACAGGACGCTGCCGAGCAGGTCCTGGTCGACTACGAGCCCCTGCCGTGCGTGGTCGACGCGCGCGCGGCGCTTGCGCCCGGCGCCCCGCTCGTCTGGGAAGCCGCCAGCGGCAACGTTGCTGCCGAGGCCGTGTACGGCGATGCGGCGGCGGTGGACCGTGCGTTCGCCGCCGCGGCGCATGTCACGCGGCTGCGCCTTCACAATCAGCGCCTCATCGCCACGGCGCTCGAGCCGCGCGCGTGCATCGCGGTGCACGCAGGCGGCCGCACCACGCTCTATACCCAGAACCAGACGCCGAGCGGCGCGCGGGAGCTTCTCGGCGCGGTGTTCCGCGCGAAGCCCGAGGCGTTCCGCGTGGTGAACGGCGACATCGGCGGCGGCTTCGGCATGAAGACCGG
>DATLGR010000179.1:0-5773 GCA_035540415.1 Burkholderiales bacterium
GTTGATCGGCTTGGTGGCCGGCGTGCTGTGCGCAGTGCTCGCGATCCCCGAGGCCGAGGCCCGCAGGATTGGCGGCGGCCGCACCGTCGGCGTTCAAAAGAGCGTGCCGCAAACGCCTCCGGCCGCCACCCCGGCGCGGCCGGCCCAGCAGCAAGCTGCGCCCGGCCAGGCGCAGGCTGCGCCGGCGGCTCAGGCCGCCGGCACCAGCCGCTGGGGCGCCATGCTGGGCGGCCTGGCCCTCGGCGGTCTGCTCGGCTACCTCTTTGCTGGCAACGGCCTCGGCGGCATCCTCCTCCTCGCGCTGCTCGCCATTGCGGCGGTCGTGCTGTTCCGCGCCCTCGCGCGCCGCTCAGGCGCCCCCCAGCCCGTGCAGTACGCGGGCACCGGCACGCGCGAGACCGTGCTCATGCCGCCGCCGGGCGGCCACGTCGTCACGCCCTCGCGCCTGCCCACGGGCTTCGATGCGGCGTCGTTCCTGCGCGGCGCGCGCATGAATTTCATGCGCCTTCAGGCGGCGAACGATGCCGGTGCACTCGAGGAGATCCGCGAGTTCACGACCAATGCCATGTTCGAGGAGCTGCGGAAGGATCTCGCCGAGCGCCGTGGCGCGGCGCAGCACACCGACGTGGAGTCGCTGCAGGCCGAGCTGCTCGAAGTGGCGACCGAAGACCGCGAGCACTGGGCGAGCGTGCGCTTCAGCGGCCAGGTGCGCGAGGCGCCCGGGGCGGCGGCAATTCCGTTCGCCGAAGTCTGGCACCTGGTGAAGCCGACCGACGGCACTTCCGGCTGGCTGCTCGCCGGCATCCAGCAGATGCATTGAGCCGCAATCCCCTCGGCGGTTCGAAGGCCACCTCTGGGTGGCCTTTTTCATGGGCGCTCAACCGGCTGCTCGAGGCCGAGCCTTGGGCGCGAGAGCGTTTGGCGCCCTTCGCCGGCAGCATCATCGAGGTGCGCGGGAACCCGCTGCCGGCGCTGCGGTTCCTCGTGCTGCCCGGCGGGAGCCTGGATGCCGGGGGGGAAGGCGAGCCTTCACTTACCATCAACCTGAGGCCGACGACGCTTCTCGAGCTCGCGCGCGGCCATGAGCACTTCCTTCGGGCCGTCGAGGTGCAGGGCGAGCCGAGACTCGCTTCGGCAATTGCGGTGCTGATGCGCCATCTTCGATGGGACGTCGAGGAGGATCTCTCACGGCTCATCGGGGATGCGGCGGCGCACCGCCTTGCACAGGCCGGCCGCGCACTTGCCGCCTGGCCGCGCGAGGCGGCCCGCCGTCTGGTCGCGACCACTGCGGACTATGCCGTCGAGGAGAAGCGCGTGCTCGTCGGCCGGGCCGAACTCGGGCGCTTCGCCGAGGCGCTCGCCGAGCTGCGCGATGCCGTCGAGCGGCTCGAAAAGCGGATCGACCGCCTTGGCTAGGCTGGCGCGGCTGCTGCGCATCGTTGCCATCGCGCTGCGGTTCGGCCTGATGGAGTTCGTTCCCCGCCCCGCCGCCCGGCGGCTTTTGCTCCTGTTCTCGGGCCGGCGGCCGGCGCCGCGCGGCGTGCGGCTGCGCGAGGCCCTCGAAACCCTCGGGCCGATTTACGTGAAGTTCGGCCAGGTCCTCTCGACCCGCCGGGACCTCCTCCCGCTCGACATCGCCGACGAGCTCGCGCGGCTGCAGGACCGGGTGCCCCCTTTTTCTTCGGCGGCCGCGATGCGGGAAGTGGAGCGCGCCCTCGGCCGCGGCATCGCCGAGCTGTTCCAGGTCTTCGACGAAACCCCCGTGGCGAGCGCCTCGATCGCCCAGGTACACCTCGCGCGGCTCCACGATGGACGCGAGGTCGCCGTCAAGGTCCTCCGCCCGGCGGTGGAGCAAGCCATTGCCCGGGATCTCGCGTTGCTCGAAACGGCCGCCGGCCTGGTGGAGCGGCTCTGGCCCGAGGGCAAGCGGCTGCGCCCGCGCGAGGTGGTGGCCGAGTTCGCGCACCACCTGGACGAAGAGCTGGACCTCATGCGCGAGGCCGCGAACGCGGCGCAGCTTGGGCGCAATTTCGCCGGCTCCCGGCTGCTCTTGGTGCCGCAGATCCACTGGGATCTGTGCTCGCAGCGCGTGATGGTGATGGAGCGCATGCACGGCACGCCGGTTTCGCAGGTCGAGCGCCTGCGGGAAAAGGGCATCGATCTCGCCGCGCTCTCGCGCGCCGGTGTGGAGATCTTCTTCACGCAGGTGTTCCGCGACGGCTTCTTCCACGCCGACATGCATCCGGGCAACATCCTCGTCTCGGATGACGGGCGCTACGTCGCCCTCGACTTCGGCATCATGGGCACCCTCAGCGAGGGCGACAAGAACTACCTGGCCCGGAATTTCCTCGCCTTCTTCAACCGCGACTACCGGCGGGTGGCGCAGGCGCACCTGGAGGCCGGCTGGGTGCCGCCGCAGACGCGCGTCGAGGCCTTCGAGAGCGCCATCCGCGCCGTCTGCGAGCCGGTCTTTGCCCGCCCCCTTAAGGAGATCTCCTTCGGCAAGCTCCTGCTGCGGCTGTTCCAGACCTCGCGGCGCTTCAATGTTGCGGTGCAGCCGCAGCTCGTCATGCTGCAGAAGACGCTGCTGAACGTCGAGGGCCTGGGGCGCGAGCTCGACCCCGACCTGGACCTCTGGCGCACCGCCAAGCCGTATCTGGAGCGCTGGATGAGCGAGCAGGTGGGCTGGCGCGGCTTCGTCCGCGGCCTGCAGCAGGAGGCGCCGACCTGGGCCGCCACGCTGCCGCAGCTGCCGCGCCTGGTGCACCGCGCGCTCGCCGAGGACCGCCTGGGCCGGCTGCATGCGGCGCTCGAGCGCCTGGTCGAGGAGCAGGCGCGGCGCAATCGCATCCTGCTCGGAGCGCTGGCGCTTGGGGCGGCCGCCCTCCTCGCCTTCATTTTGGTTTCCGCGTAGACGCAGCTATGATGCGCAGCCGATGCTGATCAGCTTCGTCGCGCTCTACCTTGCCGTCACTGTCGCCGTCGGCCTCTGGGCATCGCGGCGGGTACACAACTCCAAAGACTACGTGGTCGCAGGCCGCAGCCTGCCGCTGTACATGAGCACCGCGCTCGTGTTCGCCACCTGGTTCGGCGCCGAGACCGTGCTCGGGGTGTCGGCCACCTACGTGCAGGAGGGCATGCGCGGCATCGTCGCCGACCCCTTCGGCTTTTCCTTCTGTCTGGTGCTCGTGGCACTGTTCTTCGCCCGGCCGTTCTACCGGCTGAACCTCCTCACCATCGGCGATTTCTACCGCCAGCGCTACAACAAGCCGGTGGAGATCGCCACCAGCGTGTGCATCGTACTGTCCTACATCGGCTGGACCTCGGCGCAGTTCACCGCGCTCGGCGTGGTGTTCCATACGCTTTCGGGCGGAGCCATCCCCGTGTCGGCCGGCATCATGATCGGCGCCGGCGTGGTCATCCTGTACACCCTGTTCGGCGGCATGTGGGCCATCGCCTACACCGACCTGCTGCAGAGCGCGGTGATCATCTGCGGCCTGCTGTACCTGGTGTTCCTGCTCGGCGGCACGGCGGGCGGCGCCGAGGCAGTCGTCGCCCATGCCGCCGAGGCGGGAAAGTTCGAGTTCTGGCCGGCACTCGAGCTGCGCGACATGCTCGCTTTTATCGCCGCGTTCGTCACCGCGGCGCTCGGCTCGATCCCCCAGCAGGACGTCTTCCAGCGGGTCACCGCGGCCAAGGACGCCGACACCGCCGTGCGCGGCGCGATGCTCGGCGGCGGCCTGTACTTCTGCATGGCATTCGTGCCCATCTTCCTCGCCTACTCGGCGCTGCTCATCGACCCGGCGATGGTGGCGCCGCTGCTCGCGGGCACGGAGCACGAGAACCAGCTCATCCTGCCCTATCTCATCGCGCGCCATACGCCCCTCATCGCCCAGGTCTTTTTCTTCGGCGCGCTGCTCTCGGCCATCATGTCGTCGGCATCGGGAGCGCTGCTGGCGCCGACCACGCTCTTCACGGAAAACGTCTTGCGGCCCTTCTTTCCTGGCATGGGCGATCGGCAGTTCCTGCTGACCATGCGCACGGTCCTCGTGCTCTTCGGCGTCGGAGTCATGGTGTTCGCGCTGGTGAGCGATGCAAGCATCTACCAGATGGTGCAGAACGCCTACAAGGTGACCCTGGTGTCCGCCTTCGCGCCCCTCGTGCTCGGCCTGTACTGGAAGCGCTCCACCACGGCGGGCGCGGTGGCGGCGGTCGTGGTGGGCATCGTGAGCTGGCTGCTGCTCGAGCTGGTGGCCCCCGAAGCGCTCATTCCGCCGCAGCTCGCCGGCCTCGGGTTCTCGCTCGCCGCGATGGTGCTGGTGTCGCTGGTGAGGCCCGAGTCAGCGGCGCCGCACCCGGTGCACGCCGCGCGACGCTAGCGCCAGGCGCGTGCGCGCCTCGCCGCTCGCACGCATCCTCTGGGCGGTATTCGTCCTGCTCACGGCCTACGCCACGCTCTACCCGGCCGAGGGCTGGCGCGCGCCGGGCGGCTCGCCGTTCGCCTACCTCACGGCGCCCTGGCCGCGCTATGTGACGCGCTTCGACGTCGTCGCGAACATCCTGGGCTATGTGCCCTACGGCTTTTTCGCCGCGGCAGCGCTGCTGCCGCACCTGCGCGGGCCGGCCGCCTTCGCGCTCGCGGCGCTCTCGGGCGCCGCGCTGGCGGCTTCGCTGGAGGCACTGCAGAGCTTCCTGCCGGCACGCTTCGAGTCCCTGCTCGACGTGCTGTGCAATACGCTCGGCGCCGCCATCGGCGCCGCGCTGGGCGTGCGCTTTGCGCCCGCGTTGCTGGGCGGTCCCGTCGGCGACTGGCGCCAGCGCGCCTTCCTGCCCGGAAGCCTGGTGGACCTCGGCCTGGTGCTGGTGGGGCTATGGCTTTTCATCCAGCTCAACCCCGCGACGCTCCTCTTCGGCGCCGGCGATCTGCGCGAGCTCATCGGCGCGCGTCCGGCGAGCGGGCAGGCGCCGCCGTACTTCATCGCCAACGAGGCGCTGATCGCCGCGGTGAACCTGACGGCCGTGGGGCTGCTGCTCTCGGGGCTGGCGGCGCCCGGCGCGGCCCGGCGGCTGCAGATTGCCGCGCTCACGGCGGCCGCTCTGGCGGTGAAAACGCTCGCCTTCGCCATTCTCATGCAGACCCAGGACGTCCTCGACTGGCTCACGCCGGGGGCCCAGGCGGGGATCCTCGCAGGACTCGCGGCCGCGGCTTTGCTGGCGGGCCTGCCGCGGGTGGTGCGTCTTGCGCTCGCCGCAATGCTCATCATGGCCGCGACGGTGCTCGTCAACCTCGCGCCGCCCAACCCTTATCTCGCCGCCACGCTGAAGGTCTGGCAGCAGGGGCACTTTCTGAACTTCAACGGGCTCACGCGCCTGGTGAGCGTGCTTTGGCCCTTCGCCGCGTTGGGGTATCTCATGATGCTGGCGGCACGCCGGCCGCGCGAATCCACCTAAGCGCTGGCTGCGAACCACCTTAAAATTCGCCGATGTCATATTACGAGCGGCACGTTTTTTTCTGCTGCAACCAGCGCGACGGCGGCCGCGCGTGCTGCGCCGACAAGGGTGCCGCGGCCATGCGCGACTACGCCAAGGGCAAGGTCAAGGCGCTCGGCCTCGCCGGCCAAGGCAAGGTGCGCATCAACCAGGCGGGCTGTCTCGACCGCTGCGAGGAAGGGCCCTGCGTGGTCGTCTATCCGGATGCGGTCTGGTACACCTACGTCGACAAGGCCGACATCGACGAGATCATCGAAGAGCATCTGCGCCACGGACGGGTGGT
>DATLGR010000180.1:0-2657 GCA_035540415.1 Burkholderiales bacterium
GCCATGCACACGCAGCAGAACACGACCGCCGCGCACAGCACGGCGAGCACCTGGATGCGCGAGCGCGCGTAGGCGACGGCGGAGGCCGCCAGGGCGGCCGCGGAGGGGCGCGGCGCATCGCGGATGGCCAAGGCGAGCGGCAGCATGACCGCGAGGTAGGCGATGCCGAGGACGAGGTACGCGTGGCGCCACCCGTCCATGAGGACGAGATGGCGCGCGAAGAACGGCACGAGCCCCTGGCCGGCGGCGCCGCCGGCCGAAAGAATGCCGATGGCCAGGCCCGGGTTGCGGGCGAGCCACTTGGCCGCGAGGCTGTTGAGCGGCGCCAGGATCGCGCCGACGCCGAACAGGCCCATCAGCGCGTGGTAGGCGTAGAGCTCGGCGAGGCTTTGCGTGCCCGCGAGCAGCGCGAGCGCCGCCGCCGGCACCACGGCGCCGGCCACCGCGATCGGGCGCACCGGCATGCGGTCGGCGAAATGCCCCATCAGGATGCCGCCGAGGCCGGTGCCGATCGTCGCCACCGCGTACGCCAGCGACACGTCGGCGCGCGGCCAGCCGAACTCCGCGGCGAGCGGCGTGAGGAACACCGCCATGGTGAACAGCACGCCGAAGCCCATGGCGGCCATCACGGTGGAAACCCCGACCATGACCCAGGCGCGCTGCATGCCGGGAATTCTACGTCCCGGGTTCTCGGACGGGTCTGGGGTAAAGTTTGCCGACCGATGCCGGAAATCTCATGCCCTCCAAGGAAGCGCGCGTGCCTCCCGACGCCACCCGCCGACTAGCCTATCGGTACGGCATCGCCCTGCTGGCGGTCGCGGCGGCGGCGCTCTTGCGGTGGGCGCTGCAGCCCATCCTGGGCGCCACACCGCCGTACAACACGTTTTTCCTCGCGGTGGTCGTGGCGGCGGCCGCCGGCGGGCTGGGGCCCGGCCTTCTCGCGACCGCGGCCGGCGCCATTACAGGAATCGTTCTCGCCCTGCGCCCGACGACCCAGCCGCTGGCCCAGCCGCTCATGCTCAACACCGCGGCCGAGCAGGTCCGGCTGCTCATCTATCTCGCGAGCGGTGTCGGCATCAGCCTGATCGCAGAAAGCATGTACCGGGCGCGGCGGGAGCTGAAAGCCGAAGCCGAGGCGCTCCGCGAGAAAAGCGAAGAGCTGCGCCAGGCCAACGAGAAGCTGCGCGAGATGCAGGAAGCGAAGGATCGTTTTCTCGCCGTCGTGTCGCACGAGCTGCGCAACCCGCTCATGCCGATCGCCCATAACCTTCACTTTCTCGAGCGCGCGCCGGCAGGGGCGCCCGAGCACCGCGAGGCGATGGCAATCATCCAGCGCCAGGTCGAGCAACTCACGCGGCTGGTCAACGACCTGCTCGACGTCACGCGTCTCGGCCACAACCAGCTCCACCTGCAGAAGAAACCCATCGATCTGCGCGAGGTGGTCTCGGCGACCATGGAAGATCATCGCGCCGCGTTCGCGCAGCGCGGCGTCGACGTCGTGCTCGCGCTTCCGGATGTCCCGGCGAGGGTCATGGGCGACGTGTCCCGCCTGTCCCAGATCCTGTCCAACCTGCTGCAGAATGCCGCCAAGTTCACCAGCCCGGGCGGCAAGGTGGAAGTGGTCCTCGAAAAGCGCGGCTCGCAGGCCGTGCTCCGCGTGCGCGACGACGGCGTCGGCATACCGCCCGACGCGCTCGATCGTGTCTTCGAGCCGTTCACCCAGCTGCGCGCCGACACGCCCGGCGGCGGGCCCCGCGGCCTCGGCCTTGGCCTTGCGGTGGCGCGCAGCCTCGCGGAGCTGCACGAGGGCACGCTCGAGGCCACGAGCCAGGGCGCGGACCGAGGCACGCAGTTCACGCTCACGCTCCCGCTCGAGGCTGCGCAGGTCACGGCGCAGTAAGGCGGCAAGAGCGCGGGGTGCTCAGCGCCGCGCTCACCTTCGCGTCGGCGGCACGAGCCGCAGCACGCGGCCGTTCCGGGGATGATCGGTCACGACGTAGATCGCGCCGTCGGGACCGACGCGCACGTCGCGCACCCGCTCGTCGAGCTCGTTGAGAAGCAGCTGCTGGCGCTCGATGCGCCCGTCGGGCCGGATGCGCATCCGGTGCAGGCCCTTGTCCCGGGCGAGCGCGCCGACGAGCAGGTCGCCTTCCCACTGCGGGAACAGGCCGCCGCGGACCACGGCCATGCCCGAGGGTGCGATCGAGGGGGTCCATTCGTAGCGGGGCGGCACGGTGCCGGGCCACGACGGGAACGGGGAGATCCTGGCGCCGGTGTAGTCGATGCCGGTCGTCGCGATCGGCCACCCGTAGTTCATCCCCGGCTCGATGACGTTGATCTCGTCGCCGCCGCGCGGGCCGTGCTCATGCGCGATCAGCAGCTTGCGCTCGGCGTCGTACACGAGGCCCTGCACGTTGCGATGGCCGTACGAGAGGATCTCCGGCCTGCGGCCCGGCTGCCCGGCGAACGGATTGTCGCGAGGAGCGGAACCGTCCTGGGCCAGGCGCACGAGGGTGCCGATGTGGTTGGCCGGGTTCTGCGCCTCCTCGCGATAGTCGAAGCCGTCGCCCAGCGTGAGCACCAGCGTGGCGTCGGGCAGGAAGGCGATGCGCCCGCCGTAGTGCGCGTTGCCGCGCTTGAGCGGCTGCGCGGTGAAG
>DATLGR010000181.1:0-2326 GCA_035540415.1 Burkholderiales bacterium
CCAGGCGGTGATGTTGATCAGCGCGAGCAGCGCGAGCCGGCCCCATTGTCCCGGCGGCACGGCGAGGGACTGGCCCCCGGCGCGAAGCGCGAGGAACAGGACGCCCGAGCCGAGCCCCAGGCACAGGGTACGGAACGTCCAGGGCGGGATCTCGGTGAGCGCAACCTTGAGTGCGGTCCAGTTGAAGCCCCAGGCCAGCGTCAGCGCCGCGAGCACCCACCACAGGCGACGCGGCAGGTGATCGGGCTCCGCGTTCAATGGCGCACGCGCACCGGCAACGCCTTCATGCCACGCAGCACCATGGAGTCGATCCACTCCAGGCGCGTCGCGGCAACCTCGATCGAGCGCCAGCGGCGCACGAGCGCCGGCAGCGCCACCTGCCCCTCCAGCCGGGCCAGCGGAAAGCCCAGGCAGATGTGCGGGCCGAAGCCGAAGGTGAGATGGGGCACGCCGTGGCGCTCGAGCTCGACGCGGTCCGGATCCGCGAAAGCGCGCGGGTCGCGGTTGGCCGCGTTCATCATCAGGAATACGCGCTCGCCGGGCGCGAGGGTTCTGCCGTGCAGGGCATACGGCTCCTGAACGATGCGCACCAGCGCGCCGATCGGCCCGTCGTAGCGGAGCAGCTCCTCGACCGCCGCCGGCGCAAGCGCGGGACGCTCGCGCAGCCGCGCAAATTCGGCCGGAAACGCCAGCAGCGCGCGAAATCCATTGGCGATGTGGTGCGTCGTGGTTTCGTGTCCCGCAAAGAGCAGCAGCACGCAGGTGGCCACGAGCTCGTCGTCCGTCAGCCGCTCACCGGCGTCCTCGACGTGGACCAGCTCGGTCAGCAGGTCGGGCCGGGCGCGGCGCCGCCGCGCCGCGATGAGGTCCCGAAAAAGGGCCGCCATCTCGGCCGTGGCCGCCTCGGCGCGCGGATACTTGTCGTGCGCCTCGCGCGCGCTGCCGATGAACAGCGCCATCTCGTCCGACAAGCGCTTCAGGCGGTCGAGCTCGGCCTCCGGTACGCCGAGCATGTGCATGATGACGAGCGCCGGAAGCGGGCCGGCGAAGTCGCCGATGAGATCGAATTCGTCCCGGCCCTCGAGGCGCTCGAGCAGCCGGGCGGTGATCGCCTCCACGTCGGGGCGCAGCGCGCCGATCGAGCGGGCGTTGAACACCTTCGCGGCGAGCCGGCGCAGACGCGTGTGCTGCGGCGGGTCGCGAAACACCATCCACAGGGTGAGCACGCGCATCAGCTGCTCCACGCGTGCGGCTTCGGCCGAGGGCAGCGTGGCGAAAAACGGCCGTAGCCGGTCGGAGGAGTGCGCCGCGACGTCCAGGCACACGGCGCGCACGTCGTCGTAGCGGGTGAGGACCCAGGCCTTGAGAACCGGGCTCCAATGCGCGGGGTCCTCGTCGCGCAGGCGCGCATAGCCGGGAAAGGGGTCGGCCAGGAACGCCGGATCGCCCGGCCGGTAGAGGGAATCCACGATGTAAGCGAGCGCTAACCTACCTTAAGACTGCGATCCCTGTATGAATGGTGCTATGCACAAATATCTTGACTTGTGGAATCATCCGCTTAAAATGCCGATTGTTGCGATGCACAATTCGTTCACCTTTCAGGAGCCAGCAATGTACGTGACCCCGGAACAGATTCAAGCGGCGAACAAGGCCAACGTGGAAGCCTTCCTCGCCGTGGCGAACGCGCAGTTCGCCGCGCTCGAGAAGCTGGCCAACATCCAGGCCAGCGCGGTCAAGACCGTGTTCGAGGACTCGATCAACAACACCCGCGCCCTTCTCGGCGCCAGGGACGCGCAGGAGTTCGTGACGCTGCAAAACTCCTTCGCCCAGCCGGCGGTGGAGAAGGCGATCGCCTATTCCAAGAGCGTCTACGAAGTGGCGACCGGCGCCAATGCCGAACTCACCAAAGTGGCCGAGCGTCGCGTCGCGGAGTGGAACGAGAACTTCGTGACCCTGCTCGACAAGGTCTCGAAAAACGCCCCCGCCGGCTCCGACGTCGCCGTGGCGGCGGTGAAGTCGATGCTCGCGGCCGCCAACTCGGCCTACGACAACCTGACCAAGGTCGCCAAGCAGGCCACCGAGATCGCGGAAGCGAACGTTGCCGCCGCGACCGAGACGGCCCGCGGCCTGGCGAAGAACGCCAAGAAAGCCGCCTAAGCGCACCAGCGCGTCGCACTTCGAGCGCAAAAGCCCGCCTGCAAGGCGGGCTTTTTTATGCGCGCTCGAAGTGCGACGCGCTGGTGCGCTTAGGCGGCTTTCTTGGCATTCTTCGCCAGGCCGCGGGCCGTCTCGGTCGCGGCGGCGACGTTCGCTTCCGCGATCTCGG
>DATLGR010000182.1:0-19683 GCA_035540415.1 Burkholderiales bacterium
TCGCCGTCCTCGTCGAACAGGCGCACGCAGGACAGGCACACCCCCATCGCGCAGGCCATCTGCTGCTCGAGCGCCGAGCTGCCGTCCGAATCGAACACCGCGTGAACCTGCGCCGGAGCGCCGCGCAGGAACTCCTGCGCCATGAGATCGCCCGGCGAGCGCGCCGAGAGCAGCGCGGTGACGGCGACGCCGGCGCGCGCCGCCAGCGGCACCACTGGCGCCATGGTCGCGAGCCCCACGCCGCGGGCGACCAGCAGCACGCGCTTCCAGCCGGGGGAGAAGCTGAAGCCGCGGCCCAGCGGTCCGATCACGGTAAGCGACCCGCCCGGCGCCAGCCGCTCCAGCGCGCGCGTGCCCAGCCCCTTCACGTGGTAGAGGAATTCCAGGCGCTCGGGCTCGGGCCCGATGCCGTAGACGCTCATCGGCCGGCGCAGGAACGGGCGCGCGGCCTCCGACACCGGGCAGGCCAGCTGGAAGAACTGGCCGGCGACGGTGGCCGCGGCGAGCGGCGCGGGCGCGGCGAGCCGCAGATACTTGTAGCGCGCGTTCACCCAGCGGTGCTCGACGACGGCGCAGGCGTGCGCGGCGACCTTCATAGCAGCAGCCTCGGCAGCGCCGTGGACACGGCGGGCACGTAGGTGACCAAGGCAAGCACCGCGAGGTTCACGAGGATGAACGGCCAGATGCCCGCGATGACCGTCTCCACCGAGCGGTTCAGCGTGCCGGCGGCGACGAACAGATCCAGGCCGAAGGGCGGGGTGATCATGCCGATGCAGATGTTCAGCGTGACCAGCAGGCCGAAATGCACCGGGTCGATGCCCAGGGCCGCGGCCACCGGAAAGAGTGTCGGCACGAACAGCAGCAGGATCGAGTTCGGATCGATGAACATCCCGGCCAACAGCAGGAGCACATTGCAGAACACGAGGAACATCACCCAGTTCATGTTCAGCTCGCGCACGAGCTCCAGCGCCAGGCTGGGCACTTGCGCGAGCACCACGAAGTGGGACAGCAGCGCGCCCATGGCGAGCAGCACGAAGATTACCGACACGGCCACCGCACTCGACTCGGCGATCCGCACGAGCGCGCGCCAGCCGATAGCGCGGTACACGACCATCTCGACGAAGATGGCGTAGACCACCGCGACCGCCGCCGCCTCGGTCGCGGTGAACACGCCCGAGTAGATCCCGCCCAGGATAACGAGCGGCAGGCCGAGGGCCCAGGCGCCGGCCGCCGCCGCCGCGCGCCGCTCGCCCGCGGCCGGGCGCGCGCCGCGCCGCGCCTGCACGCGCCAGGTCTCCCACTGCACGAGCAGCATGAAGGCCACGCCGAGCACCACGCCCACGGCGAGCCCGCCGGCGAACAGCGCCGCGATGGAGGTGCCGGTGATCCAGCCGAAGATGATGAGGGTGATCGACGGCGGAATGAGCAGCGCGCACTCGGCCGAGGTGGCGATGAGGCCGAGGCTGAAGCGCTCCGAGTAGCCGGCGCGCCCGAGCTCCGGCAGGCACAGCCGGCCCAGCGCGGCCACGGTGGCGGGCGCCGAGCCGCACACCGCGCCGAAGGCCATGCACGAGCCCACGGTGGTGTGGCCGATGCCGCCCGGGTAGTGCCCCACGAGGGCGCGCACCAGCGCGGTCAGGCGTTGCGCGATGACGCCGCGCGCCATGAGCTCGGCGGCGAAGATGAAAAACGGAATCGCGAGCAGCGTGCCCACGTTCACCCCGCTCATGATCCGCTGGGGGATGATCACGTCGGGCATGCCCGGGTGGAAGGCGAGCTTGGCGAGCACCGCCGGCAGCCCCATCACCAGCAGCATCTCGAAGCCGAGCACCAGCATCGCAAAAGCCAGCACGCAGAGCAGGACGACAATCACCGCCGGAGGCCTCAGCGCTCGAGGGCGGCGGCGCGCGCGGCGAGCCGTCCACGGAGCGCGGCGAGCTCCAGCGCATAGCGCAGCGCAAGCAGCACGAACCCGACCGGCATCGCGGCGTAGAGCCAGGCCATCGAGAGGTCCAGGGTCGGGCTCGCCTGGCCGCTGCGCGCGACGAACAGCGTGATGTCCAGCGCGAGCTTGGCGATGTACAGGCTGAAGGCGAGCCCGGTGAGGTCGATCGCGAAGCGCAGGCCGCGCTGCACTCGCGGGCCGAGGCGCTCCAGCAGCCCCGTCATGGCGATGTGGCGGCCCCGCTCGAGCGCGAGCCCGAGGGCGAGGAACACGACCCACGCGAGGGCGAACAGGCACGCCTCCTCGATCCAGGCGAAGCGCGCCGACTGCATCGGCGCGAAGCTGCGCACCGCCACGTTGAACGCGTAGATCAGCGCCATCAGGATCATGAGCGCGGCGACCACGCCGCGCTCGACCCAGCGCAGGCCGTGCAGGATCGCGCCCAGGCTAGTTGCCGAGCTTCTTGCGCTCCTGCTCGTAGAGCGCGATCAGCTTCTGGCCCTCGGCCCCGGCGCGCTCGAGGTAAGCGGCGCGCGCGCGCGGGTACATCGCCTCGCGCATGCGGGCGCGCTCGGGCTCGTCGGCGACGCGCACGCTGGTCTTTCCCGAGGCGCGGATGGCCTCGAGCGCGGCGACCTGCGCGGCGTCCTTGTTCTTCTCGAACTCCGGGCGCACCTCGTCGAAGGCCTTGACAATCGCGTCGCGGTGCGCCGCGGGCAGGCGGCCCCACCAGCCGGGGTTGAACAGCGCCACGTCCTCCATGACCCCGTGCTCGGTCACGACCAGATTGCGCTGCACCTCGTGGAATTTCATGGTCGAGATGGTGTCGAGCGGGTTTTCCTGGCCGTCGACGACGCCCGTCTGCAGCGCGGTGTAGAGCTCGCCGAACTGGATGGCGATCGCCGAGGCGTTCACCGCGGCGAACTGCTCCATCAGGATGCGCGAGTCCATGACGCGGAATTTCTGGCCGCGCAGCGCCTCGAGCGAGTCGAGCGGCTTGTTGGAGGTGAGCGACTTGCGGCCGTTGGGCCACAGCGCCACCGCGACGAAGCCGCGCGGCGAGAACGAGTCGAGCAGCGCGCGCCCGAACGGCCCGCCGCGCAGCCGCTGCGCCGCCAGGCGGTCGGAGGGAAAGAGGAACGGGATGTCGAGGATCGAGATGGCGGGGTTGAACCCGCCGAGGAAGGCCGCCGGCATGACGGTGCCCTCGATGGTGCCCAGCTGCGTGCCTTCGATCATCTGGCGCGCGTTGCCCAGCTGCGAGGAGGGAAAGAGCTGCAGCTCCACCTCGCCGTTGGTGCGGCTCTTCACCAGCTCCGCCACCTTGAGGAGGCCCTGGTGGCGCGGCTGCGTGGCCGCCTCGAGATGGCCGATGCGCGCGTTGTACTTGGCTTTGGGCTGTGCCTGGGCGGCGCCGAGGGAAAACGCGAGGACGGCGCAGGCGGCGATGACGGTCTTGAGCATGGGGGGTCCTGTGGGAAGGCCGGGGCGGAAGGCGACTCTATCCAGTTATTGAGACGGGTGTCAACGTTCTGCTACATTGGCCGGCCCCATGCCCGCCCGAGCGCTCGACCTGCGCGACATCGGCCGGCGGCTGCGCGCCTACCGCCTGGGCGCGGGCGCCAGCGCCGCCCACCTCGCCCGGCAGCTGGGCGTCTCGCGCGCCGCGCTGTACCGCATCGAGGACGGGCAGATGATCAAGATCGAGGTGCTCGAGCGCCTGGCCGGGGTGCTCGGCACGTCGCTCGCCTCGCTGCTCGGCGCCGAGGTGGAGTATCACCCGAGGGCGCTGAGCTACTTCACCCGGATGCAGCAGCTCGAGGCGGGCGCCGAGCGCATCGTGGCGCACTTCAATCCGGTGTCGTATCTGCTCACCTCCACGGCCTACTCGGCGGCGATGCGGCTCATGCTCGAGGAGGCGGTGCCGGCCGACCCGCGCCTGCGCCCGCGCGGCCTGGCGGAGGCGCGCGCGGTGTGGGACATCCTCGAGGCGCGCAAGCGCGCGGCGCACGCGCGCCGCCCCGGCATCGTCAACCTGGTGGGCCTGCCCGAGATCGAGCGCCTCCTGCACACGGGGCTGGTCGGGCGCCTCGACCTGCCGGCGCCGGTGCGCGCCGCGCGCCGCGCTCAGGCGGCGCGCGAGATCGAGCACCTGGCGGGCCTCATGCAGGCGGAGCCCCTCGGCGTGCAAATTGGCCTTGTCGAGGACGTGATGCCGAACGTGACGTTCCAGCTGTTCTACGCGGGCGCCGACGTGCGCCTCGCGGTAAGCCCGTTTCGGCTCGGCGAGCTGCCCAACGTGCGCATCGGGGTGGCCACGGTCACGGCCGCGCGCGAGGCGGTGCTGCACTACGAGGCGCTGGTCGAGGCGCTGTGGGCGCGCGCGCTTCGCGGGGCGAGCGGAGCACGCCGGCTCGCCGCGCTGGTGCGCCTCAGCGGCCCGACGCGAACGCGTGCGCCAGATCGTTCAGCAGCGCGAGGCGCGTCTCCGGCCCCAGCGCCAGCGCGCCGGCCACGCGCTCGGCCTGCGCGCACAGCCGGGCCTTCGCCTCGAGCGCCTCGCCGGCCGTGAGCGGCTGGCCTTCGCACTTCTCGATGAACGCGCGCGCGAGCAGCCCGAGCATCACATAGAACCCCGCGTTGAGCGGGTCGCGCCGCGCGAGCTCGGCGCAATCGCCCGCGAAGGCCTCGAACGAGGCCGGCGCCGGGTTGCGGTCCTGCAGGGCCGCGATGGCGGCAGCGAGGCTCAAGACTCGGGGAAAGTCGACACGCCACCGTGCTCGGCCGACCAGGCCGCGGGCGCGTTCAGGAAGCGCTCCACCTCGTCGATGGCCGGCGCGGCGAAGTAGCCGCCCTGCTTCACCACCCGCAGCACGTCCCACCAGGTGGCCAGGTGCAGCAGCTTCACGTTGATCTCGGCGAGGATGCGCTTGGACTCCGGAAAGATGTCGTAATAGAACATCACGAAGACGTGGTCGACGACCGCGCCGGCGTCGCGCAGCGCCTTGCAGAAGTTGACCTTGCTGCGCCCGTCGGTGGTGAGGTCCTCCACCAGGAGCGTGCGCGCCCCCTCCTCGATGTGTCCTTCGATCTGGGCGCCGCGGCCGAAGCCCTTGGGCTTCTTGCGCACGTACTGCATCGGCAGCGAAAGCCGGTCCGCGATCCAGGCCGCATAGGGAATGCCCGCGGTCTCGCCGCCGGCCACCGTGTCGAACTGCTCGAAGCCCACGTCGCGCACGATGGTGGCGGTGGCGAAGTCGATCAGCGTGGAGCGCACCCGCGGATACGAGATGAGCTTGCGGCAGTCGATGTAGACGGGGCTCGCCCAGCCTGACGTGAAGATGAACGGCTTGCCCTCGGAGAAATGAACCGCCTTCACCTCCAGCATCATCTTGGCCGTCATGTCGGCGATGAAGGAACGGTCGGCGAAGAGCATCGCGCGATTTTATCTTATAGAATCCGGCGGTCGCAGCGAGGGAGTGGCGATGCATTTGTGGGGCCTGATGGTCGCGGCAGTGTTGCTGGCGGCGCCGCTCGGCGCCGAGGCGCAGTCTTTCCGCTGCGTCGGCAAGGATGGACGGCATTACTACGGGTCCATCATCCCCACGCCCTGCATCGGCCAGCCGGTCGAGCAGCTCAACCCCCACGGCGTGGTCATCAAGCGCATCGACCCCGAGGCGACGGAAAAGGAGCGCCTCGCGCGCGAAGCCGAGGCGGCCCGCAAGCGCGAGCAAGAGGCCGCGGCACGCGAGGCGGCGCGGCGCAACCGGGCGCTGCTCGCCACCTACTCCAGCCTGAAGGACATCGACGAGGCGCGCAGCCGCGCGCTGGCCGACAACGACAAGGCGGCGCGCGAGATCGAGGAGCGCATTGAGACGCTGCGCAAGCGCCAGAGCGGCTTCGAGCGCGAGATGGAGTTCTTCCAGGGCAGGAACAAGCCGCCCGCCAAGCTGCTCGAGGACATCCAGGGGACCGAAGTCGAGCTGAAGCTGCAGCAGGCCGCCCTGGAGGCGAAGCGCCGGGAAGTCGACGGCATCGTCGGCAAGTTCGACGAGGACCGCCGGCGCTACGTCGAGCTGACGCGAACGAAGTAGCCGGCGCTAGCGCAGCCTGCGCTTCAGGATCTCGGTCACCTGCGCCGGATTGGCGCTTCCCCGCGTGGCCTTCATGACCTGCCCCACCAGCGCGTTGAAGGCCTTCTCCCGGCCGGCCCGGTAGTCGGCGACCTGGCGCGCATTGGCGGCGAGTACCTCGTCCACCAGCCGCTCGATCGCGTCCGCATCGCTCAACTGCCGCAGTCCCTCGCGCTCGATGATCTCGGCCGCGTCCCCGCCCTCCCGCCACAGGACGTCGAAGACCTGCTTCGCCGCCTTGCCGCTCACGGTGCCGTCCGCAACGCGGGCCAGGAGGCCGCCGAGCATCGGCGCGGTGACCGGGCTGGCGGCAATGTCCTTTCCGTCGCGATTGAGGGCGCCGCTCAATTCCCCCAGCTGCCAGTTGGCGCACAGCTTCGGATCAGCGCCCGCGGCACGCACCAGCGCCTCGAAGTAATCGGCCGCAGCGCGCGAGGCGGTGAGAAGCACCGCATCGGTCGCCGGCAGCCGGTGCTCGCGCATGAAGCGCTCGCGCCGGGCGCCGGGCAGCTCCGGCTGCTCGCGCGAGAGGCGCGCGATGTCCTCCTCGCTCACCACGAGCGGCAGGAGGTCCGGGTCGGGAAAATAGCGGTAGTCGTGCGCCTCCTCCTTGGTGCGCATGGGGCGGGTCTGGTCGCGCTCGGGATCGTAGAGGCGCGTTTCCTGCTCCACCGTGCCGCCGTCCTCGAGCCGCTCGATCTGGCGGCGCGCCTCGAACTCGATGGCGCGCTCGAGGAACCGGAACGAGTTCAGGTTCTTGATCTCGCAGCGCGTGCCGAGAGGGCCGCCAGGCCGGCGCACCGAGACATTGGCGTCGCAGCGGAAGGACCCCTCCTGCATGTTGCCGTCGCAGATCCCAATCCACACCACGAGCGCATGCAGCGCGCGTGCATACGCCGACGCCTCGGCGGGGCCGCGCAGGTCGGGCTCCGAGACGATCTCGAGGAGCGGCGTGCCCGCGCGATTGAGGTCGATGCCGGTCATGCCGTGGAAGTCTTCATGGAGCGACTTGCCCGCGTCCTCTTCAAGATGCGCGCGGGTGAGGCGAATGCGCTTCTCGCCCTCGTTCAGGACGATGCGCACCTCGCCGCCCTGGACGATGGGCTGCTCGTACTGGCTGATCTGGTAGCCCTTGGGAAGGTCCGGGTAGAAGTAGTTCTTTCGCGCG
Organism: Burkholderiales bacterium; assembly: GCA_035540415.1. GTDB lineage: Bacteria > Pseudomonadota > Gammaproteobacteria > Burkholderiales > SG8-39 > SCGC-AG-212-J23. Next base: position 7,247 of record DATLGR010000182.1, read on the forward strand.
AATACGGAGCGCCGGCGGATGGCGCCGCCCACCGCGAGCCCGAAACGCACGGCGTGCTCGACGGCGGCGCGATTCACCACCGGCAAGGTGCCTGGAAGCGCCGCGTCCACCGCCGAGGCCTGGCTGTTGGGCGCCGCGCCGAAGGCGGTCGGTGCGCCGGAAAAAAGCTTGCTGCGCGTGGCGAGCTGCGCGTGGGTCTCGATCCCCACCACGATTTCCCAGGCGCTCATCGGCCGGCCTCCGCGGCGGCTTCGGGCGGCGCCCGCAGGTGCCAGTCGGTCGCCTGCTGATACCGGTGCGCCACGCCGAGGAGCAGCGCCTCCGAGAAGGCGGGGGCCATCAGCTGCAGCCCCACCGGCAGCCCGGACTCATCGAAGCCACACGGAATCGACAGCGCCGGCAATCCGGCCAGCGATGCGGGCACCGTGAAAACATCGCCGAGGTACATCTTGACCGGGTCGTCGGCCTTGGCGCCGAGCGCGAAGGCGGTCTCCGGCGCGGTCGGGCCGAAAATCACGTCGCAGCGCTCGAACGCGCGCGCGAAGTCGCCCGCGATCAAGCGACGGATCTTCTGCGCCTGGAGGTAATACGCATCGTAGTAGCCGTGCGAGAGCACATAGGTGCCTACGAGGATGCGGCCCTTCACTTCGGCGCCGAACCCCTCCGCACGCGTGCGCGCGTACATATCGGCGAGGTCGGCGTACTTCGCCGCGCGGTGCCCGTAGCGCACGCCGTCGAAGCGCGCAAGGTTCGAGGATGCCTCGGCCGGCGCGATGACGTAGTACGCGGGAACGCCGAGCTTTGCGTGCGGCAGCTCGAGCGCCACCGGATGCGCGCCCTGGGCGGTGAACCAGTCCACGGCCGCCTGCACCGCGCGTCGGACCCCCGCCGCGCTGCCATCGCCGAAGAATTCGCGCGGCAGGCCGATGCGCAGGCCCGCGAGATCCAGCTGCAGGCGGCGGGCGTAGTCCTCGGACGGGCGCTCCACGCTGGTCGAATCGCGCGGGTCGAAACCGGCCATCGCGTCCATGAGCAGCGCAAGATCGGCGGCGCTCTTCGCCATCGGCCCGGCCTGGTCGAGCGAGGAGGCGAATGCCACCAGGCCGTAGCGCGACACCGTGCCGTACGTGGGCTTCAGCCCGCAGATGCCGGTAAACGACGCCGGCTGGCGGATGGACCCGCCCGTGTCGGTGCCGGTGGCCGCCGGGGCCATGCGCGCGGCGACGGCCACCGCCGAGCCGCCCGAGGAGCCGCCGGGCACGCGCTGGCGGTCCCACGGGTTGCGCGCCGGGCCGAAGTGCGACGACTCGGTCGAGGAGCCCATCGCGAACTCGTCCATGTTGCACTTGCCCAGCAACACCGCCCCGGCGTGCTCCAGGCGCTCCACCACGTGGGCGTCGAAGGGGCTGCGGTACTGCGCCAGCATGCGGGAGCCGCAGGTCGTGGGCAGCGCCCGCGTGCACAGGATGTCCTTGTGGGCGATGGGAATGCCCGTCAGGGGACCGGCCTCGCCGCGGGCGCGCCGGGCGTCGGCGCGGCAGGCCGCGTCCAGGCTCAGGGCCTCGTCGACCGAGATGAACGCGTTCAGCTCGCCGTTCAGCCGGCCGATGCGCTCAAGGCAATGCCGCGTCAGCTCGACCGAGGAGATCTTGCCCGACTGGAGCAGCGCGCCCAGCGCCGCGAGGCTCGCCTCGAGCACCCTATTCGATCACCTTGGGAACCAGGTACAGCCCGGCCTCCACGGCGGGCGCCGGCGCCTGGAGCTCGGCGCGCCGGTCGGGCTCGGTGACCGCGTCGGGTCGCTGCCGCTGCACGAGGTCGAGCGCGTGGGCCATCGGCTCCACCCCGGCGGTATTCACCGCCTGCAGTTCGTCGATCAGCCCGAACACGCGGTCGAGGCGCGCCCGCACCGCCTGCGCCTCGTCCGGGCCGATGGTGATGCGTGCAAGCCGCGCAAGGCGGCGGATCTGGTCGTCGGACAGCGACATGGCAGGCGGGTTTGGCGGCGCCGCGACGCCTTTTTCCCTGAATGGAAATGCGACGTTGGCGTATTATATCGGCCACTCGCGCCGGCCCCTTTGCGGCGCACAAGAAACAACGGGAGACCGCCTCCGCTTGCCCATGTTTGGATTCCTCCGCAGCTACTTTTCGAACGATCTCGCGATCGACCTGGGAACCGCCAACACGCTGATCTACGTGCGCGGCAAGGGCATCGTGCTCGACGAGCCCTCGGTGGTGGCGATCCGCCAGGAAGCGGGGCCGAACGGCAAGAAGACGATCCAGGCCGTGGGCAAGGAGGCCAAGCAGATGCTCGGCAAGACGCCCGGCAACATCATCGCCATCCGGCCGATGAAGGACGGGGTGATCGCCGACTTCACCGTCACCGAGCAGATGCTCAAGCAGTTCATCAAGAAGGTGCACGACAACAAGCTGTTCTCGCCGAGCCCGCGGATCATCATCTGCGTGCCCTGCGGTTCGACCCAGGTCGAGCGGCGCGCGATCCGCGAGAGCGCCATCGGCGCCGGCGCGGGCCAGGTCTACCTCATCGAGGAGCCGATGGCCGCGGCGATCGGCGCCGATCTGCCGGTGGCCGACGCGACCGGCTCGATGGTGGTCGACATCGGCGGCGGCACCACCGAGGTGGGCGTGATCTCGCTCGGCGGCATGGTGTACTCGGGCTCGGTGCGCGTCGGCGGCGACAAGTTCGACGAGGCCATCATCAACTACATCCGCCGCAACTACGGCATGCTGATCGGGGAGACCACGGCCGAGCTCATCAAGAAGGAGATCGGCTCGGCCTTCCCGGGCAGCGAGGTGCGCGAGATGGAGGTCAAGGGCCGCAACCTCGCCGAAGGCATCCCGCGCAGCTTCACCATCTCGTCCAACGAGATCCTCGAGGCGCTCACCGAGCCGCTCAACCAGATCGTGTCCGCGGTGAAGTCGGCGCTGGAGCAGACGCCCCCGGAACTCGGGGCCGACATCGCCGAGAAGGGCATGGTGCTCACCGGCGGCGGCGCGCTGCTGCGCGACCTCGACCGCCTGCTGATGGAGGAGACCGGGTTGCCGGTCATCGTCGCCGACGACCCGCTCACCTGCGTGGTGCGCGGCTCGGGCAAGGCGCTCGAGAAGATGGAGCACTTCGGCCCGGTCTTCACCAACGACTGAAAGCCGGGGGGATGGAACACAGCCCCCCGCCGTTCTTCAAACGGGGACCGGCGCCGCTCGTCCGGCTTCTCTTCTTCGCCTCCTTGTCCCTCGCGCTGCTCATCCTCGATGCGCGCTTTCGCTATGCCGAAGGCCTGCGCAGCGCGCTCGCCCTGGCCGCCTACCCGCTGCAGCGCGCCGCCACGGCGCCGCTCGACCTGCTGAGCGGCCTCGGCGAGTACGTGTCCACGCAGGCGCACCTGGCGCACGAGAACGCGGCGCTGCGCGCGCGCGCGCTCGAGCTCGCGCTAAACGCGCAGCGCTACGAGGCGGCGGAAGCGGAGGCGGCGCAGCTTCGCCGCCTGATCGGCGCGCTCGAGCGGCTGCCGGTCCGCGGAACGCCCGCGGAGGTGCTGTACTCGGGGCGAGACCCCTACTCGCATCGACTGTTCGTGGCCGCAGGGTCGAACCACGGGGTGAGCGCGGGCAGCCCGGTGGCCGACGAGGCGGGGCTTCTCGGCCAGGTGACCCGGGTCCATCCGCTGCTCTCCGAGGTCACGCTCATCACCGACCAGAACCACGCCATCCCGGTGCAGGTCGTGCGCACGGGGCTTCGCGCGGTGGCCTTCGGCGGCGGGCCCTCCGGGATGCTCGAGCTGCGCTTCCTGTCGTCCACGGCCGAGATCCAGCCGGGGGACCGCCTGGTGACTTCGGGCATCGACGGCACCTATCCGGCCGGACTACCCGTGGCCACGGTGGTACGCATCGAACGGGACGCGGAACATAGCTTTGCCCGGGTGGTCTGCAAGCCGGCCGCCGGCGTGGACCGCGGCCGCTTCGTGCTGGTGCTCTCCGATGCGACCGCGCGCCCGCCGCGCCCGGCCCAGGCCGAGCCCGGCAAGGAGCGCCGGGCCGACAAGGCCCGGCGCGCCCGCATGAAGGAAAAGGACGGCGATGCCAGTCGGTAAGTCCGAGCACATCCTGCGCCCGGCGCGGGTCAGCACCATCGCGGCTTCGTTCGCGGCGGCGCTGCTGCTCAACTTCCTGCCCTGGCCGGACCTGCGCGTGGTGCCGGACTTCGTGGCGCTCGTGCTGACGTTCTGGTGCGTGCGCCAGCCGCGCCTGGTCGGCCTGGGCGTCGCCTGGACGCTCGGCCTCCTGGTCGACGCGGGCAACGGCGTGCTCCTTGGCCAGCATGCCCTCGCGTACTCGCTGCTCGCCTTTCTCGCCGTCTGGCTGTCGCGCCGCCTGCTATGGTTCGGCCCCATCACACAGGCGCTGCACGTGGCGGTCATGCTCGCCATCGCGCAGACCCTCATGCTGGTGGTGCGCCTCGCCGCCGGCGACGGCTTTCCGGGCTGGACGCTCTACGTCGGCCCGGCGGCCGGCGCCCTGCTGTGGCCCCTGGTGAGCTGGCTGCTGCTCCTGCCGCAGCGGCGCCTCGAGCGGGAGCAGACGATCTAGCGCCATGGCCGAGTTGCGCAACCACGAACGCGAGCTCCATCACTTCCACCTGCGCGTGGCGGTGGCGAGCGTGCTGGTGCTGGTGCTCTTCGGGGTGCTGCTCGCGCGCTTCGTATTCCTCCAGGTGGTGCAGCATGACCACTACGCCGCGCGCGCGGAGGACAACCGCATCTCGATCGTGCCGATCAGCCCCAACCGCGGCCTGATCCTAGACCGCAACGGCGTCGTGCTCGCCCGCAACTACTCGGGCTACACGCTCGAGATCTTTCCGCGGCGCGTGCGCAGCCTGGAGGCGACGATCGACGAGCTGGCCGAGCTGATCGACATCCAGCCACGCGACCGCGCGCGTTTCCGCAAGCTGCTCGCCGAGACCCGCAACGCCGAAAGCCTGCCCATCCGCACCCGGCTCTCGGACGAGGAAGTGGCCAAGTTCGCCGCCCATCGCTATCGCTTCCACGGCGCCGTGGAGATCAAGGCTCGTCTGTTCCGGCAATATCCCTTCGACTACGTCGCCTCGCACGCGCTGGGCTACATGGGCCGCATCAACCAGGCGGATCTCGCCCGCCTGGAAGAAGAGGGCGTCGAGGCGAACTACCGCGGGACCGACTTCATTGGCAAGGCCGGCATCGAGGCCAGCTACCAGCACGAGCTCCACGGCACGACCGGGTTCGAGCAGGTGGAGATCGACGCCGCCGGCCGCGGCATCCGGACGCTGTCGCGGACCCCCGCGCTCCCGGGGAACAACGTCGCGCTGACGCTCGACATCCGCCTGCAGCAGGTGGCCGAGGCGGCCTTCGGCCCGCGTCGCGGCGCGGTGGTGGCGCTCGACCCTTCCAGCGGCGCAGTGCTTGCCTTCGTCTCCAAGCCGGGCTTCGACCCGAACCAGTTCGTCGACGGCATCGACCCGCAGTACTGGGCCGAGCTGAACGGCTCGCCCGACCGGCCGCTCTATAATCGCGCGATCGCCGGCACCTATCCGCCCGGGTCCACCTTCAAGCCTTTCATGGCGCTGGCGGCGCTGGAGCTCGGCAAGCGCACCGCCCGCAGCACGATCAACGACACCACCGGCTACTTCGTGTTCGGCGACCGGCGCTTTCGCGACTCCAAGCCCGGCGGCCATGGCCTGGTGGACCTGTACAAGTCCATCGTCGTGTCCTCCGACGTGTACTACTACATCCTCGCCAACGAGATGGGCATCGACGCGATCGCCGGGTACATGAAGCACTTCGGCCTCGGCGCGCGCTCCGGCATCGATCTGCAGGGCGAGGTGAGCGGCGTGCTGCCCTCGCCGGAATGGAAGACCAAGCGCTTCCGCCGCCCCGAGCAGCAGCGCTGGTACCCCGGCGAGACCATCTCCATCGGCATCGGGCAAGGCTACAACTCGTATACCCCGCTGCAGATGGCGCTCGCGACCGCCGCGCTCGCCAACGGCGGCACCGTGTACCGGCCGCGGCTCGTCGCCTACATCGACAATCCCCGGACCGGTGAGCGCCGCCACGTGGAGCCCGAGGTGCTGCACCGGGTGCCCGCCCGGCGCGAAAACATCGAGCTGGTGGTGCGCGCCATGGCAGGGGTGAACCGCGAAGGCACCGGGGCGCGCGCCTTCGCCGGCGCGCAGTACACCAGCGCCGGCAAGACCGGCACCGCCCAGGTCATTGCCATCAAGCAGAATGAGAAGTACATCGAGTCGAAAGTGGCCGAGCGCCACCGCGACCATTCCTGGTTCGTGGTGTTCGCGCCGGTGGAGAGTCCGAAGATCGCGCTCGCGGTGATCGTCGAGAACGGCGGGTTCGGCGCGCGCGCCGCGGCGCCCATCGCCCGCACCATGCTCGACTACTACCTCCTGGGCAAAGCGCCGCCGGGCCTGGACATGCCCACGCCGGAAGACGACGTCGAAGACGACCGGGAGGCCGACTGATGGAGCTCGCCGGCATCCCGCTGCGGCACGTCGCGCGGCGCCTCGGCGCGGGCATCGATGGCTCGCTGCTCGTGGTGGTCGGCGCGCTCGTGCTGCTGGGCTTCGCCACGCTCTACTCGGCGAGCTACGACGCGCCGGGGCGCGTGCTCAACCAGTGCGTCAACCTGGCCGTGGCGCTGGGCGCGATGTGGATCGTGGCCCAGGTGGCGCCGCAGACGCTGATGCGCTTCGCGCTGCCGGCCTATCTCGCGGGCGTCGCCCTGCTCGTGGCCGTGGCGCTCGCCGGCGACATCGTCAACGGCGCGCGCCGCTGGCTGAACGTGGGCTTCGCGCGATTCCAGCCCTCCGAGATGATGAAGCTCGCCCTGCCGCTGATGCTCGCCTGGTACTTTCACAAGAACGAGGCGACCTTGCGCTGGCGCCAGTATCTCGTCGCCGCGGCGCTGCTCGCGCTTCCGGTGGGCCTGATCCTGCGCCAGCCGGACCTGGGCACCGCAGCCCTCGTGGCGACGGCGGGCTTCTTCATCATCTATTTTGCCGGCATGAGCTGGCGCGTCATGGGCGCGGTGGCCGCGCTGGGTGCCGCGGCGATGCCGATCGCCTGGAACTTCATGCACGACTATCAGCGCCGGCGCGTACTGACGCTGCTGGACCCGACCCAGGACCCGCTCGGCGCCGGCTACCACATCATCCAGTCGACCATCGCGGTCGGCTCCGGCGGCCTGGCCGGCAAGGGATGGCTCAACGGCACGCAGGCGCACCTCGAGTTCATCCCCGAGCGGCACACCGATTTCATCTTCGCGGTCTACTCCGAAGAGTTCGGGCTGATCGGCAACATCGTGCTGCTGGTGCTCTACGCGCTGCTGATCGCGCGCGGGCTGATGATCGCGGCGAACGCGGCGACGCTGTTCGGGCGGCTGCTCGCCGGCTCGATCGCGCTGCAGTTCCTGGTGTACGCGTTCGTCAACATGGGCATGGTTTCCGGCATCCTGCCGGTGGTGGGCGTGCCCCTGCCTTTCCTGTCCTACGGTGGCACCGCCCTGCTCACCTTGTTCATCAGCATCGGCCTGCTGATGAGCATCCAGAGCCACCGCAAGCTGGTGCAGACCTAGGTCCTTCCGCTTCGCAGCATTTTTTGAAAGAGCGCACCGCATGGTGAAAAAGGCATGCGGTAAGCCCATGTAAACGCTTGTTTTCCTGCGCCGAAAATAGTCCGCAAGACGTGTTGCTCTGCGCCATGCGGCCCGCCACACTGGGGCTATCTTCAGTCCCCGGAGGCGGCGTGGATCAGCGCAAGCAGGAAGTGCAGGAGCTCGAGCAGGAATGGACCACCAACCCCCGCTGGAAGGGCGTGCGGCGGGGCTACGGCGCCGCCGACGTGGTGCGCCTGCGCGGCAGTGTTCGCATCGACCACACGCTCGCGCGGCGCGGCGCCGAGAAGCTCTGGCGCCTGGTGCACGAGCGGCCCTTCGTGAACTCGCTCGGGGCGCTGACCGGCAACCAGGCGGTGCAGCAGGTCAAGGCCGGCGTGCCGGCGATCTACCTTTCGGGTTGGCAGGTGGCGGCGGACGCCAACGACTCGCTGCAGATGTATCCGGACCAGTCGCTCTACGCGGTGTCCTCGGTGCCTACCGTGGTGCGCCGGATCAACAACGCGCTGGCCCGCGCCGACCAAATCCAGTGGATGGAAGGCAAGGGCGAGATCGATTACTTCGCGCCGATCGTGGCGGACGCCGAGGCCGGCTTCGGCGGCGTGTTGAACGCCTACGAGCTCATGCGCGCGATGATCGAGGCCGGCGCCGCGGGGGTGCACTTCGAGGACCAGCTCGCGTCGGTGAAGAAGTGCGGCCACATGGGCGGCAAGGTGCTGGTGCCCACGCAGGAGGCGGTGCAGAAGCTCGTCGCCGCCCGCCTGGCGGCCGACGTGGCCGGCGTGCCCACCGTCCTTCTCGCGCGCACCGATGCCGAAGCGGCGAGCCTGCTCACCTCGGACGTGGACGAGAACGACAAGCCGTTTCTCACCGGCGAGCGTACCGCCGAGGGCTTCTACCGGGTGCGCAACGGCATCGATCAGGCCATCGCGCGCGGCCTCGCCTACGCGGAGGTCGCCGACATGGTGTGGTGCGAGACCGGCACGCCGGATCTCGCTTTCGCCCGCAGGTTCGCCGAGGCCATTCGCGCCCGACACCCCGACAAGATGCTGGCGTACAACTGCTCGCCCTCGTTCAACTGGAAGCGCAATCTCGACGACGCCACCATCGCCAGGTTCCAGCGCGAGCTGGGCGCCATGGGCTACAAGTTCCAGTTCATCACCCTGGCCGGCTTCCACGCGCTCAATTACTCGATGTTCGAGCTCGCGTACGGCTACGCGCGCCAGAACATGACGGCCTTCGTCGAGCTGCAGCAGAAGGAGTTCGCCGCCGCCGACAAGGGCTTCACCGCGGTGAAGCACCAGCGGGAGGTGGGCACCTCGTACTTCGACGAGATCACCACCGTGGTGACCGGGGGCAAGGCCTCGACCACGGCGCTGCACGGCTCGACCGAAGACGAGCAGTTCTTCGACGGCCCCAAGAAGACCCTCGCCGCCGCGTGACATGAGCGCGGTCCCCCAGGTCCGGGCGCTGCACGAGCGGCGCTCGCGCCTGCCCCAGGAGATCGCGCGCACCATCCTCGAGGGCTTCGACCGGCATTACCACCTCTTCCGCCGGGCGGCAATCGACGCCGCGGCCCTGTTCGAGCGCGCCGCCTGGGCCGACCTGCAAAGCCTCGCGCGCGACCGCATCCAGATGTACGACCTCCGGGTGCAGGAGGCCGTCGAGGCCGTGCGCGCGCGCTATCCCGAGGCCGAACGCGACGAGGCGCTCTGGCCGTCGATCAAGCTCGCCTATATCGGCCTGCTGCACGACCATCGCCAGCCCGAATGCGCCGAAACGTTCTACAACTCGGTTGCCTGCCAGGTGTTGCACCGGCACTACTACCGCAACGAGTTCATCTTCTGGCGCCCGGCCGTAGCCACCGAGCACCTGGAGGGCGAATCGCCCACCTACCGCTGCCATTACCCGCTGCGCGACGGCCTGCGGCGCACGCTGGAGGCGATCGTCGGCGGCTTCGGCCTGCGCAATCGATGGGAGGACCGCCGCCGGGATCTGCGCAATCTGGTACGCGCCCTGCGGCAGCTGTTTCCGCGCCCGGCCCGGGCGCAGGCGGACCTGCAGGTCCAGGTGCTCAACTCGCTTTTCTTCCGCAACAAGGGGGCCTATGTCATCGGGCGCCTGGTGAACGACGGCCAGGAGTACCCGTTCGCGGTTCCGATCCTGCAGAACGCAGCCGGGGAGCTCTATCTGGACGCGCTTCTCGTCGGCGAAGACCGCCTGCTGGTGCTGTTCTCGTTTGCACGCGCCTACTTCTTCGTCGACATGGAAGTGCCGGCCGGCTACATCTCGTTCCTGCGCTGGCTCATGCCGCGAAAGCCGCGCGCGGAGCTCTACATGGCGGTGGGCCTGGCAAAACAGGGCAAGACTCTTTTCTACCGCGACCTGCACTACCACCTCAAGCATTCCACCGACCGCTTCACCGTCGCGCCCGGCATCAAGGGCATGGTGATGCTGGTATTCACGCTGCCCTCGTTCCCGTACGTGTTCAAGATGATCCGCGACCGCTTCGCGCCGCCGAAGGACATCGATCGCCAGACGGTGAAGGACCGCTACCTCCTGGTGAAGCTGCACGACCGGGTCGGGCGCATGGCCGACACGCTCGAGTACTCGCTCGTGGCCCTGCCGCGCGCGCGCTTCGAGCCGGCGCTAGTGGAGGAGCTGCGGCGCGAGTGCGGCTCCATCGTCGAGCTTGACGGCGAGGAGCTGGTGCTCGGGCACGTCTACATCGAGCGGCGCATGCAGCCGCTCAACCTGCATGTGGAGGCGCTGCGCCGCGACGGCGACACCGCGCGCCTGGAATCGGTGCTGCGCGACTACGGCAACGCCATCAAGGAGCTCGCCGGCGCCGGCATCTTTCCCGGCGACATGCTGCTCAAGAACTTCGGCGTCACCCGTCACGAGCGCGTCGTGTTCTACGACTACGATGAGATCCAGCCCATGGCCGAGGTGAGCTTCAAGCGCATCCCGCCGCCCCGCAGCTACGAGGAGGAGCTGTCTGCCGAGCCGTATTGGCCGGTGGGCACCGCCGACGTCTTCCCCGAGCAGTTCGAGCGCTTCCTGCTGGGAGACCCGGCGCTGCGCGCGCTGTTTTACCGCCATCACCGCGATCTTCTCGACCCGCGGTTCTGGCGCGCGAAGCAGCAACGGCTGCAGGCCGGCGTCCAGGAGGATGTATTCCCCTACCCGGAGGAGCTGCGCTTCGCTAGAGAAGCGGCTTCGCGTCGTTGAGGTAGAGCAATCCCTTCACGATGCGGTAGATCACCCAGATCGCCGCCGCCGCCCAGATCACGTAGCCGATCAGCGCCAGGGCGAGCAGCGCGCCGAGCGCGCCCCACAGGAGGCCCCACCAGAAGGTGCGGATCTGCCAGTTGAAGTGCGACTCGAGCCAGGTCCCGGCCGCTTCCGGGCGCTTCACGTAATTGATGGTGACGCCGACGATCCAGGTGATGCCGCTCACGAAGCCGATGGCCTGCAGCACGTAGACCGCGAAGACGAGCGTCTTGAGGCTGCGCTCCTCGGCCATCTCAGAGCGCGGCGAGCGCCGGGCGCAGGTTCCACAGCACGATGAGCATCACCTGCACGAGGATGACGAGCACGAGCGGGGTCAGGTCGAAGCTGCCCACGGGCGGCACCACGCGGCGCAGCGGCCGCAGGAACGGCCGGGTGAAGGCGTCCAGCACCGGCGCCACCGGCGTATACGGGTTGAGCCACGAGAACACCACCTGGAGGATGACCGCGCCCATGAGGATGTACAGGCTGTAGCGCACGAGGTCGAAGGCGGCGACCGCCGCCAGACCCGCGAAGCCCGGCTCGAAGCCGCGGATGGACGCCTCGACCCACAGCCCCGCGCCCTGCACCAGCCAGGCGAGGAGCACGGTGGCGAGATCCAGGCCGGCGATGCCCGGAACGATCCTGCGCGCCGGCCGCACGATCCAGTTGGTGGTCACCACCACGAGCTCGCCCACCGGGTTGCGGAAGGGCACCCGCAGCCACTGGAAATGAAAGCGCAGCAGCAGCACGAACACCAGCAGCACCACCACGGTGTTCACCAGGAAAAGGAGGATCTGCCCGAGCATCTTCAGTCGCGGCCGAGCTCGTCGCCAAGCGCCGCGCCGCGCCGGCTCGCCGCCTCGAGGGCGCGCGCCAGGCGCTCGGCCAGCTGCTCCTCTTCGAACACCTTGAGCGCCGCCTCGGTGGTGCCGCCCTTGGACGTGACGTTCCGCCGCAGCTCCGCCGGCGCCTGGCCGCTTTGAGCGGCGAGCTGCGCCGCGCCGAGCACGGTGTGCAGCGCAAGCCTTTGCGCCACCGCCTCGTCCAGGCCCAGGGCCCGCCCCGCGGCCGCGAGATGCTCGATGAACCAGAAGACGTAGGCCGGCCCGCTGCCCGAGAGCGCGGTGACCGGATCGAGCAGCCGCTCGTCGTCGACCCAGACCACCTCGCCCACCGCGCGCAGGATCGCCTCGGCGCTCGCGCGACCGTCGGCATCCACCGGCGGCGCCGCGTACAGGGCGCTGATGCCGCAGCCGATGAGCGCGGGCGTGTTGGGCATGCAGCGAACCAGGCGCTGGTGCCCGCCCAGCCAGCGCGACAGCGTTGCGGTGCGCAGTCCTGCCGCGACGCTGATCACCAGCCGATCCTCCAGGGGTCCGAGCCCGGCGAGCGCCGCCTTCATGTCCTGCGGCTTCACCGCCAGCACGACGACCTGCGCCGCACCCACCACGGCGCGCGGCGCATCGCTCGCCTGCACCCCGTAGCGG
>DATLGR010000183.1:0-9679 GCA_035540415.1 Burkholderiales bacterium
TCATGGTGGGCATCCGCGTCGCCGCGGGCATCGCCATCGTGGTCACGGTCACCACCGAGATCGTCACCAACCCGCGCGGGCTGGGCTACGGCATGATCATCGCCCAGCAGTCGCTGCAGGCCGACCTCATGTGGGCGACGCTCGCCTGGCTCGGCCTCGCCGGCTGGGCCGCCAACTGGGGCCTCGCGACGCTCGAGCGCCGGTGGCTGGCGTGGTTCTGGGTGGCGCGCGCATGAAGCGGCTCGGCTGGGCGCTCGCCAGTCTCGGCTTTCTTCTCGCCGTGCTCGCGGCCTGGAAGCTCGCCTCGGATGCGCGGCTCATCAATCCGCTGTGGTTTCCGCCGCCCGAGCGCGCCGCCGTGGCGCTCGCCGGCTGGATCGCCTCGGGCGAGCTCTGGCACCCGCTCGGCCAGACCGTGTGGCGCATGTTCGCCGGCTGGCTCGCCGCCACGGTGATCGGCGTGACCGTGGGCGCCGCCATCGCCGCCTCGCGCCTCGCGCGCGACCTGTTCGAGCCCACCGCCGAGTTCCTGCGGCCGCTGCCCGCCTCGGCGGTGCTGCCGCCCGCGGTGCTGCTCCTCGGCCTCTCGGACGCCATGATCGTGTTCGTGGTGGCCTTCGGCTCGGTGTGGCCGATCCTGCTCGGCGCCATCCACGGCTTCAAGTCGCTCGACCCGCGCCTCGCGGAAGTGGCGCGCATGCTGCGCTTCTCGCCCTGGCAGCGCGCGCTCAAGTTCCAGCTCCCCAACGCGCTGCCCGACATCTTTGCCGGCATGCGCGTGTCCATCGCCATCGCGCTCATCATCACCGTGGCCTCCGAGATGCTCTCCTCGCAGCCCGGCGTGGGTCACCTCATGCTGGTGGCCGCGCGCGCCTTCCGCAGCGCCGAGATCTTCGCCGGCATCGCCGTGCTCGGCGTGCTGGGCTTCCTCACCAACGCCGCGATGCAGAAGCTCGAGGCGCGGCTGCTGCGCTGGCGGCCCGCGGCCGCGCTCTAGGCATCCTCAGCTTGCGGTGCTCGCGCGATAGCGCAGCACGTACACGCCGTGGTTCTTGTCGGAGACGAAGATGTTGCCGCGCGCGTCGACCACCACGTCCTCGGACTGCGGCGCGAGGCCGCTCGCGGGGAGCGGGCCGCGGCGCACCTGCGGGTCGGGGGGGACAAAGTAGCCGACCTCGCGCGGGGCGCGCTCGTCCGAGATGTCGTAGACCCGCAGGCCGGCGTTGAAGTAGGTGACGAAGCACAGCGCTTCGTCCTGCCAGAGCACCTCCTGGAACTGCGGCTGGTGCTGGTTGTGCGGCCCGAAGCGGCCCGGCCGCTCGCAGAAGTTGCGCACCCCCAGGCCCTCGGGCGGGTGCGGCAGGGGAAAGAGCGAGATGAGCCGCGGCTTTTCCTCGCGCGACACGTCCACGATGCCGACGTAGCCGAGCGGCTCGTCGCAGCGCTCGGAGATCGCCTCCGAGTTCACCACCACGAGCGGGCGCCTGGTGAGCGGCACGGCGCTGTGCACGGCGATGAACGACTGGAACGGCGGCGAGAAGGGCAGGTCGCTCACCAGGCGCGGCTTCATCACATCCGAGATATCGAGGATCACGAAGCCGCCGGCGCTGTAGGGCAGGTAGGCGCGGCTGCCCTTCACGTAGGCGCCGCCGTGCAGCATGGTGCCGTTCTCGACCCCGGCCTCGCCGCCCGCGACCCATTGCCCGGGGCGCCACCAGCGCGAAACCTCGACCGGGCGCGCCGGGTCGGCGACGTCGACGATCTGGTAGATGTGGCCCTGGTACCCCGGCGGCAGCGCGGTGGTGTGCACGTAGCGGCCGCCCGAATAGAAGTTGCGGTGCGTGCCGTCGCCGCCGGTGCGGTACTGGCCGAGGCGCCGCGGCGCCTCCGGATCGGCGAGGTCCCAGACGATGAAGCCTTCGTCGTGCGGCGCGCCCGGCGTGCCGCCCCAGCCCTCGGGAATGCGCTCCAGCGACGTGATCATGCGTCCCTCGGCGATCTGGATCTGCAGCGTCCAGGTATTGGGCGGACCTTCGAGGAAGCGCACGAAGCGCGGCCGCGCCGGGTCGGTGACCTCGACGATCGACCAGCCGCTCTCCCAGAGGTGCGCGCAGTACCAGTACCAGCGCTCGCCGGCGCGATGCAGCGCCATCTTGAACGCGGGCCGCCCGCCGAGGTCGAGATAGGCAATGGGCTCGACGTTTCGCGAGTACGCGCGTCCCGGCGGAAAGCTCATGTGTAGAATTCCCTCAGCACGGTTCAGGAGCGTTCCCATGATGCCATCGGCCATCCGCCCGGCGGAAATCAATCCCGCCAAGCTCGGCAGCCTTTACCGCCGGCAGTTCGAGCTCTCCCAGGTGAAGCGCGGCGAGACGGTGGCGGTCGTCTCCGACCTCGGCACGCGCCGCGAGTATGTGGAGGCCTGCTTCGCCGCCGCCGACGAGCTCGGCGCCGACGTCTACGAGATGTGCGTGAACTCGCTGCCCTCGTGGACCAAGGTGGGCGTGCCCACGGTGGGCAAGTGCAAGGGCACGCTGGAGGCGCTCACCCACGCCGACCTGATCGTCATTTTTCACGTGCCGCTGTTCTCGAAGTGGCTGAAGACGGTGATGGACAAGGGCGTGCGGGTGCTCATGATCATCGATGCGCCCGACGACCTCGAGCAGCTCCTTTCGCCGCCGGGGCTCAAGGAGGCGATGAAGTACGCCGAGGGCGTGTACCGCCAGGCGAAGAAGGTCGAAGTGAGCTCGCAGGCCGGCACCGAGCTCACGTACGAGTGCGGCGAGTACCCGACGATGATCCAGTGGGGCTACGCCGACGAGCCGGGGCATTTCGACCACTGGGGCGCGGGCCACATCCACACGTTCCCGAACGAGGGCAGCGCCCGTGGCACGGTGGTGTTCCAGCCCGGCGACATCGTCATCCTGCCCTACTGCCGCTACGTGCAGGACCCGGTGCGCCTGGAGATCCGCGAAGGCCACATCACGCGCATCGAGGGCGGCCTGGATGCGAAGCTGATGCGCGACTGGCTGGAAGACGGCCGCGCGGGCGAGCGCGACCGCGACCCGTTCGCGGTGTCGCACCTCGGCTGGGGCATGAACCCGCAGGCGCGCTGGTATTCGCTCGCCCTGAACGGCGATGCCCCGGAGCGCAGCCGCGCGGCGGCGCGCGTGTTCCCGGGCAACTTCCTGTTCTCCACCGGCCCCAATACGCAGGGGGGCGGCAAGCGCGCCACGCGCGGCCACTACGACGTTCCCATGCGCGACTGCACGGTGCGCCTGGACGGCAAGGTCATCATCGATCAAGGCAGGCTCGTCGACCCGCGCATGGTCGTCGAGCGCGTCGCCCGCTAGTCACTTACCAGGAGGAGGACTGCCATGAAGCCATGGACCATCGTTGCACTGGCCGCCTGCGCCGGCCTCGCGCTCGCCCTGCCGGGCGGCGCGCAGGCGCAGGACCGGGCCAAGATCCGCATCGGCACGCACATCTCGATCAGCGCGCATCTGTTCATGCAGCGGAAGCCCGAGATCACGAAGCACCTGGGCAAGACCTACGAGGCCGAGTGGGTGCGCTTCTCGGGCAGCGGCGACGCCGCGCCCGCCCTCGTGGCGGGCAAGCTGGACGCGGCGCTCGGCACGCCGTTTCCCATGGCCAACGCGATCTACAAGTCCAAGGTGCCGGTGACCGTGGTGCACCAGCTGCTTTCGTTCGGCTTCGACGGCCACTACGACGATCCGGCGGTGGTGCGCAAGGACAGCGGCATCAACAAGTTCGCCGACCTCAAGGGCCGCATCATCGGGGTGAACGCCATCGGCGGCACGCTGGAGCAGGGCGTGCGCATCATGGCGCGCAAGCACGGCCTGAACGCCGACCGCGACTTCACCATCGTCGAAGGGCGGCCGCCCTTCCTGCCCACGATGGTGCGCGAAGGCAAGGTGCACGCCGCGGTGCTGTTCCAGCCCTTCTTCGAGGAGGCCATGGCGAAGGGCGACCTGAAGGTGCTGTACACGGCGAGCGACATCTACGGCGGGCCGACCGACTACGTCTTCATGATGTTCGACGACCGCTTCCTCAAGGCCAACGCCCGCGCGGTGCGCGACTACATCGAGGACTACCTCCTCGCGGTCAACTGGGCGCTCGACAACCGCGCCGAGGCGGTCAAGATCTTCGCCGAGGCCTGGAAGCTGCCGGTGCCGGTGGTGGACAGCTATCTGCTCACCCGGCGCGACTACCTCGTGCGCCGCGACGGCACCGTCTCGGCGAAGCACATCCAGCCCATCGTCGACGCGCTCGCCGAGAACGGCTTCATCGCCCAGCGCTTCGACGTCTCCAGGCACATCGATCTCTCGTACCTGCCCAAGAAGTAGGCATGGGGGAGCCTTGTCTCGACCTCCGGGCCGTGGCCATGCGCTACGGTCGCGGACCGGAGGCGGTGGAGGCGCTCGCGTCGATCGACCTCGCGGTCGACGAGCACGAGTTCGTCACCATCGTCGGCCCGAGCGGCTGCGGCAAGAGCACGCTGCTCTACCTGGTCGGCGGGTTCCTGCAGCCGAGCGCGGGCACGATACGGCTGCGCGGCAAGCCGATCGCCGGGCCGGGCCCCGACCGCGGCATCGTGTTCCAGCGCTATTCGCTGTTCCCGTGGCTCACCGTGCGGGGCAACATCGCCTACGGCCTTGCCGAGAAGGGCACCCCGCGGCGCGAGCGCGACCGCATCGTGTCCGAGCTCGTGCGCCTGGTGCACCTCGAGGGCTTCGAGGAGCGCTATCCGCGCGAGCTCTCCGGCGGCATGCAGCAGCGCGTGGCGCTCGCCCAGACGCTCGCCTGCCAGCCCGACATCCTGCTCATGGACGAGCCCTTCGGGGCGCTGGACGCGCAGACGCGCCGCATCCTGCAGGACGAGCTGCGGCGCATCTGGCGGCGCGACATGAAGACGGTCCTCTTCGTCACGCATGACGTCGAGGAAGCCGTGGCCCTGGGCAACCGCATCGTCGTGATGGCCGCGCGCCCCGGGCGCATCAAGGAGGTGTTCCACCGCGGCTTCGAGGTGCCCGAGGGCGGCGAGTTCGACGCCATCCCGGAGTTCACCGCGCTCAAGCTGCGCGTCTGGCGCAGCGTCAAGGAAGAAGTCGAGGCCGCCAGGGCATGAGCGCCAGGCTCGCGCTGGGGCTCTCGCGCCTCGCGCCGCTGCTGTTGCTGCTCGCCGCCTGGCAGGCCGCCTCGGCGGCGGGGCTGCTGCCGCGGCGCGTGCTGCCGCCGTTCGCCGAGGTGGCGGCCGCGCTGTGGGCGCTGATCGCCTCGGGCGAGCTCTGGCCGCATACCGTTGCCTCGCTCACCCGCGCGGGGATCGGCTTCGCCGTGGCGGTGGCGGCGGGCATCGCGCTCGGCCTGCTGATGGCGCGCATCCGCTCCGTGCAGCGCGCGGTGGAGCCGATTCTGCTGCTGGTGTACCCGGTGCCCAAGCCCGCGCTGATACCCCTTTTCATGATCTGGCTGGGCATCGGCGACTTCTCCAAGATCACGGTCATCGCGCTCGCCTGCCTGGTGCCGGTGGTGATCGCCACGTTCAACGGCGCGCGCGGCGTCGACGAGTTCCTCCTCTGGTCGGCGCGGGCCCGCGGCACCTCGGAGCGGGCGCTGCTGTGGCGCGTGGTGCTGCCCGCGGCGCTGCCGCAGATCGCGGCGGGGGTGCGCACCGCCATCGCGGTGGCGATCATCGTGCTGGTGAGCTCGGAATTCATCTCGTCCGACGCCGGCCTGGGCTTCCTCATCTTTTCCTACGGCGGCGTCGGGGCCGACGACGCCATGCTCGCGGTGGTGATCTTCCTCGCGCTTCTCGGCTACTTCCTCGACCGCGCCTACGTCGGGTTGCTGCGGCGCTACATGGCCTGGCATGCCTTCGCCCAGCACTGAGCGCGAGGGGCTGGGCGCGCTCGCCAACCGCGTGGTGCCGGTGGCGCTGGTGCTGCTCGCCTGGGAGCTCGTCACGCGCGCGCACTGGGTGAATCCGTACGTCTTCCCGCCGGTCACCGAGATCCTGCTGCGGTGGGGGCGCCTGTTCGTCGACGGCACCGTGTACCTCCCGCTGTGGGACACGCTGTGGCGCTCGCTCGCGGGCCTTGGCGCGGCGATCGCGGTGGGCGTTCCCCTCGGCCTGCTCATGGGCCGCGTGCGCTGGGCCGAGTGGTTTTTCCAGCCCCTGTTCTCGTTCGGCTTCCCGCTGCCCAAGATCGCGCTCATCCCGCTCTACGTGCACTGGTTCGGCCTGTTTCACCTCTCGAAGGTGATGCTGATCTTCACCGACTGCCTGTTCCCGATCGTGCTGTTCACCTACCATGGCGCCAAGGGCGTGAGCCCGGTATACGTCTGGTCGGCGCAGTCGCGCGGCACCGGCCGCGTGCGCATGCTCTGGCGGGTGGTGCTGCCGCTGTCGGCGGCCAGCATCTACGACGGCGTTCAGGTCGCGGTGGTGGTGGCGGTGCTCGTGGCGGTGGTGTCGGAGATGGTCTCGGGCGGCGGCGGCCTCGGGCAGCTCATGATCCGGGCCTACCGCTACGGCGACGTGAACACCGCGTTCGCGGCGCTGCTCACCATCTCGGTGCTCGGCTTCGCGCTGTACAAGGCGGCGGCGTGGCTGCGCGAGCGGCTGCTGTTCTGGCACGTCGGCGAAGCGTAGCCGCGGGGTCGCGCGCATGTTCGAATACTTTCCCGGCAACTACTCCTGGAACCTGGCGGTGCTCATGGCGGCCCAGCTCGGCGGCGAGATGAGCGAGATCGATGCCGCCTGCCGGCCGCTGCGTGCGCTGGGCAAGGACGATCCCGGCGCCGCGGCGGCGTGGGCCGAAGGCTGGTCGGCGCTCGCCCGCCGCGTCGAGGCGCTCGCGGGGCGCGACGAGGCGGCCGGGCATGCGCTCAGCGCCGGCAGGAAATACCTGCGCGCCTGCGTCTACTGGCTCACCGCCGAGCGCATGGCGAGCCATCGCACGCCGCTCAAGCTGAAGCTCTACGGCGCCATGCTCGAGTGCTTTCGCCGCGGGGTCACGCTGCGCGGCGAGCCGCTCGAGTGGGTGGAGGTGCCCTACGAGGGCACGACGCTGCCGGCGCTGCTGCACCGTGCGCCGGGTGCCGGGCCGCGCCCGGCGATGATCCATTTCGACGGCTTCGACGTCACCAAGGAATGGATGGTCCTCTGCGGCATGACCCGCGAGCTCGCGCTGCGCGGGGTGTCGAGCCTGGTGCTGGATCATCCCGGGGTGGGCGGAGCGCTGCGCCTGCAGGGCCTGCCCGTGAACCACGACACCGAGCGCTGGGCCGCGGCCGCGCTCGACTGGCTCGAGCGCCGCGAAGACGTCGTTGCCCGCCGGGTCGGGGTGCTCGGCGTGAGCCTCGGAGGCTATTTCGCGCCGCGCGCGGCGGCGTTCGAGAAGCGCCTGGCCGCGTGCGTCGCCTGGGGCGCGCGCTGGGACAACGCCGGCTCGCACGGGCGCATCCTGCGCGACCCGGGCGCGGCGCGCTCGGTTTCCGGGTGGGTCGAGCACGCGCTGTGGTACTACGGCGCCGCCACGCCGGACGAAGCCTACGGCAAGATCGCGCAGATGACCCTCGAGGGCATTGCGGGGCGCATCACGTGTCCGCTGCTCGTGGTGCACGGCGCCGGCGACCGCCAGGTGCCCCGCGAGCAGGCCGAGCGCACCGTGCGCGAGGCGGTCAACAGCCCGCGGGCCGAGCTGCGCGTGTTTACAGCGGAGGAGGGCGGCGCCGAGCACGTCGGCGGGGAGCTGTTCTCCCCGACCATCGACTTCATCGCCGACTGGGTAGCGGAAGTGCTATGAGAATCCGTCAGATCCTGTTCGTTCCGCCCGCGCCCATCGTCTGGGCCGAGCATCGCGGCGCGTTCGCCGCGCGCGGCCTCGAGGTGGAGACCACGCAGACCGCCTCTTCCGACCAGATGGGCGAGGGCCTCGCCGCCGGCACCTGGGACGTCGGCATCCCGGTGATGGACAACGTGGTGGCCTGGAACGCCGAGCGCGCCGCCGGCCTGCGCATCGTGGCGCAGCTCGAGCGCTCGACCATCATGGCGTTCTGCGCCAAGCGCGAGCTCGAGTCGCTCGCGCAGGCCGCAGCGCAGCCGATCGCCGTCGATGCCACCACGAACGGCTTCGTGCTGGTGCTGTACCGCGCCCTCGCGCGGGCGGGGCTCGACTGGCGCGCCGGGCGCTACGACACGGTGGGCGGCGTGCGCCACCGGTTCGAGGCGCTCGCCGCCGGCCGCGCCGCCTCGACCATCCTGGTGCCGCCGTTCATCGACATGGCGCTCGAGCGCGGCTTCCGCAAGCTGTGGGACGGCAGCGAGATTGCGCCCCACTATCCCGGCGTGGTGGTCGCGGCGCGCGAGCGCTGGCTGCGCGGCCAAGCCGAGGCGGCACGCGCCTATGTGGGGGCCTTGTGCGAGGCCAACGCCTGGGCGATCCAGCATCCCGAAGAGGCGGCCGCGGCGCTCGCCGCCGCGCGCTACGCGCCGCGCGCGGCCGAGCGGCTGGCGCGCGAGGCGGTGCCGGGCCTCGAGCCCTCGGCCGAGGGCTGGAACGAAGTGGTGGCGCTGCGCCGCGAATGCGGCCTGCTGCCCGCGCCCGAGCCACGCGCGGCAGAGGTCATCGACAGGAGCTTTCTCTGACATGGACTACGTTGCGCCCGCCACGCTGGCCGAAGCCTTCGCCGCGCTCGATCATCCCGAGGCGCGGCCGCTCGCCGGCGGCCAGTCGCTCGTGGCGATGATGAACCTCGGGCTCGTGACGCCCGCGCGCCTGGTGAGCCTGCGCCGCATCGCCGAGCTGCGCGGCCTGCGCGAGGGGGCCGACGGCGGCCTGCGCATCGGCGCCATGACGACGCATGCCGAGCTCGCGGCGATCGAGGACGGGAGTGCGGCGCTGCGCCTGCTTTCCCAGGCGGCGCGCGTGGTCGCCTATCCCGCGGTGCGCGCCTGGGGCACCCTCGGCGGCTCGGTGGCGCATGCCGACCCCGCCGCGGATTACCCGGTCGCCCTCGCCGCCGCCGGCGCCGTCGTCGAGGTCGCGAGCGCCGCCGGAAGCCGGCGCCTCCCGGCGGCGGATTTCTTCCGCGGCCTGTTCGAGACCGCGCTCACCCCGGGCGAGATCGTGAGCGCGATCCACCTGCCCGGCGAGCCGCGCGGCGGCGGTGCCGCCTACCGCAAGCTTTCGCTGGTGGCCGGCGACTTCGCCATCGTGTCGGTGGCCGCGCTCGCCGGCAGCACGGTGGCGATCGCCGTGGGCGGATGCGCGGCGACGCCCCTGGTCCAGACCGGATTGCGGCACGACGAAGCGCTCGAGGCCGGCGCGGCGCTTGCCGCGCGCTGCGATCCGCCTTCGGATCACCGCGCCTCGGGCGCGTACCGCCGCAAGGTGCTGCCCGAGCTCGTGCGCCGCGCGGTGCGCACCGCGCTCGAGGACGCGGGTCTGCAGGAGGCAAAACGATGAACCCCAAGCGGCATACCGTGCTGCACGTGAACGGCGAGGAGCGCGACGTGCTCGCGCAGGCCTCGATGACCCTGCTGGAAGCGCTGCGCGAGCAGCTCGGCCTCACCGGCACCAAGCGCGGCTGCCCACGTCGACGGCGAGCGTGAGGCAGGCGCGCGGTGACGACCGTCGAGGGCGTCTCGGAC
>DATLGR010000184.1:0-6926 GCA_035540415.1 Burkholderiales bacterium
TGGCGCTGCAGCGCCGCCCGGACGTAGGCGTGGAATGCGCCGTCCTCCAGGGTCTGCCCCGAGACGTTCACGCACAGGCGCGGCAGCGTCGTGCCGCGCGCGAGGCGCTGCGCGGCGTGGAAGACTACCCAGCGATCCAGCTGCGGCATCATCCCGAAGTGCTCGAACGCGGGCAGGAACTCCCCGGGTGGCAGCAGCGCGCGCTCCTCCTCGAGCATGCGCACGAGGACTTCCCCGAGCGGATAGCGCTCGGCGCCCTCCAGGGCGAGGATCGGCTGGCAGAACAGCTGCAGCTCGTTGTTCCGAAGCGCCTGGTGCAGGCGCGCCGCCGGATCGGTCCAGCCGGCGAGCGCGCAATCCATGCGCTCGAGAAACTGCTCGTCCATGACGCGGTATTCTAGCGACATGACCGCCCCGTTCTTCGCCGTCGAGCAGCTCACCAAGCGCTTCGGCGGGCTCACTGCCGTGAACCAGGTGTCGTTCGAGCTGCGGCGCGATCAGATCGTCGGACTCATCGGACCGAACGGCGCCGGCAAGACGACCCTGCTGCGCCTGATCACCAAGATCCTGCGACCCGACGCCGGGCGGATCCTCTTCAACGGCGAGGACCTCACCGCGCTGCCGCCCTGGGAGATCGTTGCGCGCGGCATCTGCGGCACGTTCCAGAACACGCGGCCGTTCCGCCATCTGCCGATCATCGCCAACGTCATGGTGCCGCTGGTGGCGCCGCGCGCCCGCCGCCACGGGGAGTGGGTCAAGCGCATCGAGGCGAAGGCGATGGACGCGCTGGAGTTCGTCGGCATCTCGGACATGGCGCTCGAGCCGGCGGCGGCGCTTTCGCAAGGCGACCTCAAGCGCCTCGAGGTGGCGCGCGCCATCGCCACCGAGCCGGAGCTGCTGCTGCTCGACGAGCCGCTGGGGGGCCTCAACCCGGCGGAGTCCGAGCTGCTCGCGCGCTCCATCCGGCGCCTGCACAAAGGCGGCCGCTTCGGGCGGCTGCACTCCGAGGGACCGGCGGTGCTGATGATCGAGCACAAGCTGAAGGAGCTGATGGCCATCGTGGATCGGGTCATCGTGGTGGACTACGGCGAGATCATCGCCGACGGCCCGCCCGCGGACGTAGTGCGCAATCCGAAGGTGGTCGAAGCCTATCTGGGCAGCGAGCATGCCGCTGCTTGAAGTGCGCGAGCTGAGCGTGCGCTACGACAAGGCGCAGATCCTCAACCGCGTCTCGCTCGAAGTGAACGAAGGGGAGCTGGTGGGGCTGGTGGGCCCCAACGGCGCGGGCAAGTCGACCCTGCTGCGCGCCGTGTCGGGGCTGGTGCGCTTCGAGGAGCGCATGAAGCGCGGCGCCGCCGGCGACATCGTCCTGGAGGGCGAGGTGTGGCTCGCCGGCGAGCGCATCGATGCGCTGCCGGCCCACGAGATCCGGCGCCGCGGGCTGGTCCACTGTCCCGAGCGCCGGCGGCCCTTTCGCGAGCTTTCGGTGCTCGAGAATCTGCTGGCCGGCGCCTTCCTCAGCGCCGACCGCGCGGCCACGGCGCGACGGCTCGAACAGTGCTTCGCGCTATTCCCGCGCCTGGCCGAGCGCAAGCAGCAGGTGGCCGGCACGCTGTCGGGCGGCGAGCAGCAGATGCTCGCCACGGCGCGCGCGCTGATGTATGAGGCGCGCCTCCTGGCGATCGACGAGCCCTCCCTCGGGCTCGCGCCCCGCGTGCGCGAGGAGCTGTTCGCGGCCGTCGGCCAGATCCACGCGAGCGGCGTGCCGGTGCTGCTGGTCGAGCAGGAAGTCGGGCAGGTGTTCCGCATGGCCGACCGCAACTACGTGCTGTCCCAGGGCCGCATCATCGCCCAGGGCAGCGGCACCTCACTGATGGCCGACGAGACGCTGCGCGCGGGCTACCTGGGCCTCTAGGCCGGCGCCGCACAAACGGCAGGTCGAGCGCCAGGCGACATTGCGCTGCTTGCAGCGCGGGCACGGCGTCTCGATCTTGTCGCGCACCCAGGGCGCCAGGCCGCGCGGCATGAACAGCAGCACGAGCAGCACGATGACGGCAAAGATGAGCAGGCGCATCTCGCCGAAGCCCCGGAAACTGCCCAGCCACTCGGTCAGCGGGTAGAGCAGGAACACCGCCGCCACCGGGCCGTAGATCGAGGCGACCCCGCCGAAGATGCCCCAGATCACGACCTGGAACGAGAGCGCCACCTCGAGCGTCGAGGGGCCCGCCACGCGCAGAAAGTGCGCGAAGAGAGCGCCCGCAAAGCCGGCGGCCGCGGCCGAAATGGCAAACACGGCAAGCTTGTAGCGCTGGGTGTTGATGCCCGAGGCGCGCGCCGCCACTTCATCGTCCCGGATGGCGTGCAGCACGATGCCAAAATTGGAGTCGGCGAGCTTCCACAGGGCGAACACGATGACGAGCATGGAAATCGCCGCGACGTAGTAATTGGCCACCGGCGTGACGACCAGGCGGCGCAGGCCCGAGATGCCGAGCTCGCCGCCGGAGAAGCCGGGGAAGGCGAACAGCAGGCCCAGCACGATCAGCGGGAAGGCGAGCGTGGCGAGCGAGAGGTAGGAGCCGCGCAGCCGCAGGCACAGGAAGCCCACGGCCAGGCCGACCAGGGCGGCGAAGGCCGCGCCCGCCCAGATGGTCGCCCAGGGCGAGACGCCCAGGCGCAGCGAAAGCAGCGCCGAGGTGTAGGCGCCGGCGCCGAAAAAGAGCGCGTGGCCGAAGTTGACCTGGCCGGCGTAGCCCGCCAGCAGGTCCCAGCTCGCCGCGAAGATGGCGAAGATGCAGGTCATGGTCAGGATGCGCAGCGCGTACGGGTCGCCGTAGAGCGCCGGGAGCGCGAGGACTCCCAGCGCCCAGACGAGCGCGAGGGTCCGCGAGGGCAGCACCAGCACCTCGCTCCGAAGCTCGGCCCAGGCCCGCCGGACGAGGTACATCAGCGCTCCTCCTCGAAGGCGACGCCGAACAGGCCCTCGGGCCGCACGAGCAGCACCACCACCATGATCATGAGCGCCACCGCGCCCTTGAGGTAGGCGCCCGCGGGCAGCGCGAACACCGTGATGGCTTCGACGTAGCCGATGACCAGCGCCCCGATCAGGCTGCCCTTCAGGCTGCCCAGCCCGCCGAGCACCACGATGGCGAGCATCGTCACGAGCGGGGCGAGCCACATGAACGGATCCACGACGAACACCGGGGCGACCACCACCCCGGCAATCGCGGCGAGCGCCACCGAAATCGCGACCGTCGCCATGGCGACGCGGCGAACGTTCATGCCCATGAGGTTGGCGACCTCCAGGTCGTTGGCGGTCGCCCGGATGGCGAGGCCGAGACGGGTGCGGTACAGCACGAACCACACGAGGAGCAGCATGGCGGCCGCCACCACCAGGATCAGCAGCCGCTGGGCCGGAATGCTCACGCCGAGGAAGCGCACGGCGCCCTGCAGGGTGGAGGGGATGCCCAGGTAGTGGCCGCCGAAGCTGAACAGCATCAGCTCCTGGAAGATGAGCGCGAGCGCGATGGTGGCGATGAGGACCGCCGCATGGTGCTCGCGCACCGGCTCGATCACGAGGCGGTAGCACAGCAGCGACAGCGCGGTGACGGCCGCCACCGCAATCGCCGCCGAAGGCACGAACCCCAGGCCGCCTTTCACCAGCAGCGCATAGAAGCAATACGCCGCCAGCATGTAGAAGGCCGTGTGCGCGATGTTGACGATGCGGGCGACGCCGAAAATCAGCGAAAAGCCTACGGCCAGCAAGGCGTACACGCCCCCGCTGACGAGCCCGGTGACGAGGATGTCCTGGAGCAACGCGCCGCTAGCGGGCCGGCAGGCGGAAGGGCTGCATGCCCTTCACCTGGGGCGGCCAGAACGGCACCTTCTTGCCGTCCTGCCACTGCACGGCGATGCCGGTGTTCTTGCCGGGCGCCCAGACCGGGTCGTGGCGCTTGTCGAACTCGACCACCCCGAACGCAGCCACGTAGCTGATCTTCTCGAGCACGGGAACTAGCTTGTCGGCGTTGGTGGTGCCGGCGCTCTCGATCGCCGCCTTGAGCAGGTGGATGGCGTCGTAGGTGCCCGCATTGTAGGTCGGGGCCTTGCCGAAGCGTGCCTGGAAGGCGCGCACGAAGGGAATGGTCTTCGGCGTGATCTCGACCTCGGCGAAGGTGTCGATAGTGGAGACGAACTGCGCCTTGCCGGCCGCGGCCTTCCAGAACTCCTCTTTCTGCGCCTCGACGTTGATGCCGAAGGCCACCGCGCGCAGGTTGCGCTCGCCCATCTGGCGGCCCACCACGATGCCGACCGGTCCCGACAGCAGCGTGAAGACGATGTCGGCGCCGGCCCGGTCGATCGCCGCCAGCTCCGCGGTGACGTCGGTGGCGGTCGCCGATGGCTGCCAGGTCCCGACCACTTCCATTTGCATCTTCTGGAAGACTGGCGGCAGGGCCTTGAGGATAGGCTCGACCCAGATCGCCTTCTCGGCCAGGATCGCGATCTTGGGGGTCGGCTGGTTCAGCTCCTTGCGGATCTGCCCCGCGACGGTTCCCAGCACCCCCACGAGGGTCTTGCCCAGGTCGTTGCTGTTGGGCGGGGTGACGCGGAACCAGTACTTGTAGCGATCGTAGTTCTGCTCGACGCGCATGCCCAGCTGCGGATGGGCCGAGCCGGCGCCGAGAAAGATCCTGCGGTAGTCCATGGCCACCTCCTGCATCGCCAGCACGGCTTCCGAACGGAAGCCGCCGATGAGAAAGTCGGCCTTGTCGCGCGTGATGACGCGCTCGATGGTGTTGGTGGCGTCGGGCACCGACTGGATCTCATTGGTGTCGCCGCGGATCAACTCGATCATCATGCGCTTGCCGCCGACGTCGATGCCGCCGCCCTTGTTGATCTCGTCGCGTGCCATCTCGGCGCCCGCCCAGTGATGCTCGCCTTGCACGAAAGCCATCGGGCCGAGGATTGCGATGCGGATGGTTTGCGCCTGTGCGCCGGCCGAAAACGCGATCGCGGCGGCGGCGATGAGGGCGAAACGCAGCATGGGTCTCTCCTTTGCCTTAGACTGTATGTTGTTGTGCCGATTGATGTTGCCAGCAATTCCCCCTCGCGTCTAGGCGCCATGATGTTCTGGGAGGACTTCCGGGTGGGCGAAACGCTCGAGATGGGCCGCCACACCTTCAGCGAGCAGGAGATCATCGCCTTCGCGCGCCAGTACGATCCACAGCCTTTCCACCTCGACCCCGAGGCGGCCCGCGCCAGCCTGTTCGGCGGGCTGGTGGCGAGCGGCTGGCACACCTGCGTCGTCGCCATGCGGCTGATGTGCGAAAGCTACCTCAATGCGAGCAGCAGCCTCGGCTCGCCCGGCCTGGACCACCTGCGCTTTCTCCGGCCGGTGCGCCCGGGCGATACGCTCGTGTTCCGGCGCACGGTGCTGGCCGCGCGGCCCTCGGCCTCGCGCCCGGGCGTGGGCCTCGTCAAGCAGCGCTGGGAAGCGCTGGGCGAGGACGGCGGGCTCGTGCTCAGCATGGAAGGCTGGAACCTGTTCGGCCGCCGGCCCGCCGCCTGATGCCGGCGCGCATCGACCTCAACCACAAGATCCACGTCCTTACCAAGAAGGAAGAGCTGGACTCGGTGCGCGTGCCGGGCAAGGTCGTCGTGGTGCTGGACATCCTCTTTGCCACGAGCACCATGGTGACAGCGCTCGCCCACGGCGCGGCCGGGATCGTGCCGGTGCTCGACGAAGCCGCCGCGCGCGCCCACGGCGCGGAGCTCGCCGAGGCCGACTTCGTCCTCGCCGGCGAGCTCCATGCCGAGACGCTGCCGGGCTTTGCCCATCCGGCCCCGCTCTCGCTGCTTCGCCACGGCGTGGCGGGCAAGACCGTCGTCTATTCCACCACCAACGGCACCGTCGCCATGGCGCAGGCGGCAACGGCAGCGCGGGTCTATTGCGGCGCGCTGCTCAATGCGCGCGCGCTCGTCCGGCACATTGTGCAGCACCACCCTCGCGAGACCGTGCTGATTATCTGCGCCGGGTCGGGAAACAATTTCAACTTCGAGGACTTTTACGGCGCCGGGTGCTTCGTCGAGCGCTTCGCCGAGGTCCTGGGCGCGCACGCCGACCTTTCGGACGCGGCGGTGGCGGCGCAGCTCGTCTACCGCACCGCCCGCGCCCCGCAGGCGCTGCTCGAGTGTCGCGTGGGCCGCATGATGGCCGGCAAGGGGCTCGCCCACGAAGTCGAGTTCGCGTGTCGCCTGGACGCGCTGCCCGTGGTGCCGGCGCTGGAGCAAGGCCGCGTGCGCCTGCTCGAATGAGGCCGGCGCGCATCGCCGGGATCACGTGTTATCCGGTCAAGTCCTGCGCCGGCGTGCCGCTCGACGAGGCGCACGTCGATGCGATGGGCGTGGCGCACGACCGGCGCTTCGCGCTCGCCGATGCGGCGGGTCGACTCCTGACGCAGCGCGAATGCCCCCTGCTCGCCACGCTGCGGCCGCGGCTCGCCGCGCACACGCTGCAGCTTGACCTGGGCGGCCTCGCGCAGGTTTCCGTGCCGCTCGAGGCTGCCGGCCGCGCCCTCGCGACGCCGGGCGCGCTGCGAGAGTATCTCGGGCGCCCGGTGCGCCTCGTCGCGCTCGGGCGCTCCGCCGCACGCAGCTTCGCCGACGCGCAGCCGGTCCTGGTGGTGAGCACGGTCGCCCTCGCGCGGCTGAATGCGCTGCTCGAGCGGCCCGTCGGGCCGGAGCGGTTCCGGGCGAACGTACTGCTCGATACGGAAACGGAGGGCTGGACGAGCCTCGATGCCGGTGAGACGCGCCTCGAGCGCGTCGAAGACTGCGAGCGCTGCGAGGTGATCACCATCGACCAGGCGAGCGGCACGCGCCGCGAGGCGGCGCCGCTGCGCGCGCTGCACGAGCGCTTTGCCGGCTGCTTC
>DATLGR010000185.1:0-1619 GCA_035540415.1 Burkholderiales bacterium
GCCCAAGCCCTTTATCAAACTGCCCGACGGGGAGAGCCTGCTGCTCAAGACGCTGAAGCGCGTGGCGGTGCAGGCGGGGCTCGCCGAGGTGCTCACGGTCACCAACCGGGAGCACTACTTCCTCACGCGCGACGAGTACGCGCTCGCCAGGCCCCAGGCGCCCAGGACCGACTATCTCCTCGAGCCCGTGGGGCGCAACACCGCGCCGGCCATCTGCGCCGCGGCGCTGCACGCGGCGCGCCGCCACGGCGAGGACGCGGTGCTGCTCGTGCTGCCGGCCGATCACCTCATCGCCGACCAGGCGGCGTTTCGCCGCGGCGTCGAGGAGGCGCGGCGCCTCGCGGCCGAGGGGCGGCTCGTGGTGTTCGGCGTGCCCGCCACGGCGCCCGAGACGGGCTTTGGCTACGTCGAAGGCGGCGAGCGCCTGAGCGAGCGCGCGGTGGCGGTGCGCCGCTTCGTCGAGAAGCCGAAGCTCGAGACGGCGAAAGAGTACGTCGCGAGCGGGCGCCATTGCTGGAACTCCGGCATGTTCTGCTTCACGGCGAAAGCGGTGCTCGGCGCCTTTGCCGAGCACGCGCCCAAGGTGCTGGAGGCGGTGCGCGCCACGCTCGCCGCCACCGACCCCGACAAGCTGCCGCTGGTGCTGGATGCCGAGCGCTTCGCCGCGGCGCCCGACATCTCCTTCGACTACGCGGTGATGGAGAAGGCGGCGGGCTGCGCCATGGTGCGCGCGGAGTTCGACTGGAGCGATGTGGGCTCGTGGAACGCGGTGGCGGCGCTCGGGCGCGCCGACGAGCAGGGCAACACGGTGAGCGGCGAGGCGGTGCTCATCGATGCGCACGGCTGCTTCATCCAGAGCGACGGGCGCGTGGTGGGCGCGGTGGGGGTGGAGAACCTGCTCGTGGTGGATACGCCCGATGCGCTGCTCGTGGCGCGGCGCGACCGCGCGCAGGACGTGAAGGCGGTGGTCGAGCGCCTCAAGCTCTCGGCGAGCGCCACCGTGACGCATCACCGCACCGTGCACCGGCCCTGGGGCACCTTCACCGTGCTCGAGGAAGGCCCGCGCTTCAAGATCAAGCGGATCGAGGTCAAGCCCGGCGCGAGCCTGTCGCTGCAGCTGCACCACCACAGGAGCGAGCACTGGGTGGTGGTCTCCGGCACCGCCAAGGTCACCAACGGCGAGCGCGAGATCTTCGTGCGCCCGGACGAGTCCACCTACATCCGCGCCGGCACCCCGCACCGCCTCACCAACCCCGGCACCATCATGTGCGTGATGATCGAGGTGCAGACCGGCGACTACGTCGGCGAGGACGACATCCTGCGCCTCACCGACAACTACGGCCGCGCCTGAAAACCGAAAACCGGGGTCAGACCCCGCGGCGGGGTCTGACCCCGGTTTTCAGTAGCCGTGGGGGTTGGCGGACTGCCAGCGCCAGACGTCGCGGCACATGGCTCGAGGTCGAGGCGCGCGCGCCAGCCGAGGGTGCGCGCGGCGGCGGCCGGGTCGGCGTAGCAGGCGGCCACATCGCCCGGGCGGCGCGGGGCGAATTCGAGCGGGATGGGCTTGCCGCAGGCGCGGCCGAAGGCCTGGGCGGCCTCCAGCACCGAGTAGCCGCGGC
>DATLGR010000186.1:0-3420 GCA_035540415.1 Burkholderiales bacterium
CCAACCGCCTCGAGCTGCGCGAGGGCCGGCTCACAGGCGAGGTGCTCGGCGACATCGTCGGCGCCGCGGAGAAGGCGGCGAAGTTCCGCGCGGTGGCCCTCGAGCTGAAGGCGTCGCGGGAGCAGACCGTCGCCATCGGCGACGGCGCCAACGACCTCGCGATGATGGCCGAGGCGGGCCTGTCGGTCGCCTTCCGCGCGAAGCCGGTGGTGCGGGCGCAGGCGAGCTGCGCCCTCAACTGGTCGGGCCTCGACGCGGTGGCGAACCTCTTCGAGTAGGCCCTACTTCGCCGCGATGACCATGATCTCGACGAGCGCCTTCGGGTCGGCGAGCTTCGCCTCGACGCAGGCGCGCGCGGGCATGTTGCCCTTGTCAACCCACGCGGTCCACACCTCGTTCATGGGCGCGCGGTTGCGGATGTCGGTCACCCAGATCTGCGCCGAGAGGATCTTCGACTTGCTCGAGCCGCACTTCGCGAGCAGGCGGTCGATCTCGTCGAGCACCTCCTTCGTCTGGCCCTTCACGTCCGCCTCGACGTTCTTCGCCACCACCCCGGCGAGGTAGACGGTGTCGCCGTAGACCACGGCCTGCGACAGGATGCTGCTCTGCTCGTGACGCTGGATGCTCATCGCTCAACTCCTTTCTCGAGGGTTTTGGGGTCGTAGCCGGCAATGCTCTTGTAGCGGTCGGTAATGGCCTTGAGCTCCTCCGGGGCGATCACGTCCTCGATGCGCTCGAAGGGGCGATCGCCGGTGCGCTCGAAGATCTCGCGCAGGATGGCGTCGGGCGGATTGCGGCGGTTCTCCAGCACCACCCGCGCCGTGGGGCCGAGCCGCTGCGCCTCGTAGGCCTTCAGCGCCGCCGCGGGCTCCTGCGCCGAGAGCAGCGCGGCGAGCGCGTGCGCGTCGAGGATGGCCTGCCCGGCGCCGTTCGAGCCGCGCGGCACCATGGGATGCGCGGCGTCGCCCAGCAGCGTGACGCGGCCGAAGCTCCAGGCGGGCAGCGGGTCCTTGTCCACCATCGGGTACTCGAGCACCACCTCGGCGGCGCGGAAGAACGCCGGCACGTCGAGCCAGCCGAAGACCCAGCTTGCGGCGCCGGCGATGAAGTCCTCGACCTTGGCCGGGCGGTTCCAGTCCCAGCGCTTGTACTCCGGGGTTTCGATCTCCCACAGCCAGTTCACGAGCTGACGGCCTTCGTCGTCGACGTCGTGGCGGATGGGATAGTGCACGAGCTTGCCGCCTTTCAGCCAGCCGGCGCGCGTCATGGTGGCGCCGGTGAGGATCGGCTTCCAGCGCGTCACCCCGCGCCACATGTTCACGCCCGAGTAGCGCGGCTCGCCCTCGTCGGGATAAAGCTGCCGGCGGATCACCGAATGGATGCCGTCGCAGGCGACCGCCGCGGCACCCTTGGCGGGCGGCCGGTCGCGGAAGGCGAGCGTCACGCCGCGGTCGTCCTGCGAGAACCCGGTGCAGTGAAATCCGAGGTGCAGGCGCTCCTCGCCCAGGCGCGCCTTCACCGCGTCGAGAAGCACCTGCTGCAGGTCGCCGCGGTGGATCGAGAACTGCGGCCAGGCGTAGCCCGCGCGCCGGCCGAGCGGCTCCCGGTAGATGAGCTGCCCGAAGCGATTGAAGAACGCCGCCTCCTGGGTCTCGACCGCCACGCGCGCGAGCGCCGGCTCCAGGCCGAGCCCGGCGAGCACGCGCGTGGCATGCGGAAGCAGGTTCACGCCCACGCCCACCGCCTTGAGGCTGGGCGCCGACTCGAACACGCGGCACGGGATCTTGCGCCGCTCGAGCTCCAGCGCGAGCGTGAGCCCGCCGATCCCGCCGCCGACGATCAGGACCTCATTCATGGGACGAGGCCCATTCAGCCCACCCAGCGCCGGGCGTTGCGGAACATGCGCATCCACGGCGAGTCCTCGACCGAGGCGTCGGGCGCCCAGGACAGCTGGACGGTGCGGAACACGCGCTCCGGGTGCGGCATGACGACCGTGAAGCGGCCGTCGGCTGTGGTGAGGCCGGTGATGCCGTCGGGAGAGCCGCTCGGGTTGTAGGGATAGCGCTCGGTGGGCGCGCCGCGGTTGTCGACATAGCGCATGCAGACCTGCAGCGCCGCCGGCCGCGCGCCGCGCCAGGCCGCGCGGCCCTCGCCGTGCGCGGTCGCGATCGGCATGCGGCTGCCGGCCATGCCGGCGAAGAGGATGGAAGGGCTCGGCGTGATCTCGACCATGACCAGCCGCGCTTCGAATTGCTCCGAGCGGTTGCGCAGGAAAAGCGGCCAGTCGCGGGCCCCGGGGATGAGCTCCTTCAGCGCCGCCATCATCTGGCAGCCGTTGCACGCGCCCAGCGCGAAGGTGTCGCTGCGGGCGAAGAAGCGCTCGAACGCCTCGCGCGCGCGGGCGTTGAAGAGGATCGTCTTCGCCCAGCCCTGCCCGGCGCCGAGCACGTCGCCGTAGGAAAAGCCGCCCCCCGCGGCGAAGCCCTTGAAGCCGGCGAGCGAGGAGCGGCCGGCGACGAGGTCGGTCATGTGCACGTCCACCGCCTCGAAGCCGGCGCGGTCGAAGGCCGCCGCCATCTCGGTGTAGCCGTTCACTCCCTGCTCGCGCAGCACGGCGATGCGCGGCCGCGCGCCGCCCACGGCGAAGGCCTGGGCGGGCTCGAAGGTGAGCGCGTACGACAGGCCCGGGTCGCCGGGCGCGATGATGCGGTCGAATTCCTCGCGCGCGCACTCCGGGTTGTCGCGCAGGGCCTGCAGGCGGCGCGTGGTTTCGGCCCAGAGGCGCTGGAGATGGTCGCGCTTGGCCCCGAACACCTCGCGGTTGTTGCGCAGGAGCCGGATGCGGTCGTGCGCGTTGGGCTGGCCGATAAGGTGGCTGCAATCGCCCAGGCCGTGCGCGCGCAGCGTGTCCATCACCACCCCGCGGTCGGCCGCGCGGATCTGCAGCACCGCCCCGAGCTCCTCCGAGAACAGCGCCGCGAGCGCCAGGTCCTTCAGCCGGCCCGCGAGCTGCTCGCCGGCGTCGCGCTTGAACGCATCGACCTCCTCGGCGGCGGGTTCGAACGCGATAGCGTCCAGCCATACGGTGACGCCGCAATGGCCGGCGAACGCCATCTCGGCGAGCGTCGCGAACAGGCCCCCGTCGGAGCGGTCGTGGTAGGCGAGAAGCCGAGGGCGCAGCGCCTGCACGGCGGTAAAGAAGCCCTTCAGCAGCGCCGGCGAGACGTCGGGCGCCGCTTCGCCGAGCTGCGAGTAGACCTGGGCGAGGATGGAGCCGCCCAGGCGGTTGCGCCCTTCGCCCAGGTCCACGAGGACGAGCTCGGTCTCGCCGCAGTCGGTGCGAAGCTGCGGCGTGAGCGTGGCGCGCGCATCGCTCACCGGCGCGAACGCCGTGACGACCAGCGAAAGCGGTGCCACCAC
>DATLGR010000187.1:0-5110 GCA_035540415.1 Burkholderiales bacterium
GCGATGCCGCGGCGCCGGGCGGCTTCCAGGTCGATGGTGTTCACGCCGATACCGATTTTCTGGATGAGGCGCAGTTGCGGCGCCCGGGCGATCACCTCCGCGCTCACCGGCTTGAGCACGTGCCAGAGCACCTCGAGCTCCGGCAGCAGGCGCTCGAACGCGGCCGGGTCGCTTTCGGGGCACAGCGTGATGCCGCGCCCGGCCAGGCGCCGCGCGAGGGCTTCGCTGCCGTCGAAATGGAAGACGACGTTCATGCCGGGGGCTTGAAGAGCTTGCGCGCCGGGAAGGGCAGGGCCTTGGCGCCGAGCGCTTCCTCGATGCGCAGGCCCTCGTTCCACTTCGCCATGCGCTCGGAGCGCGAGAAGCTGCCCACCTTGAGCTGCGGCACGCCCCACCCGACCGCGAGG
This sequence comes from Burkholderiales bacterium, assembly GCA_035540415.1. Taxonomy (GTDB): domain Bacteria; phylum Pseudomonadota; class Gammaproteobacteria; order Burkholderiales; family SG8-39; genus SCGC-AG-212-J23. The sequence goes on from DATLGR010000187.1 coordinate 408, forward strand.
TGCACGATCGAGACGTCCTCCGACTCGCCCGAGCGCGCCGAGACGATGGCGCGATAGCCGGCCGCGCGCGCCGCCTCCCAGCAGTCCAGCGTTTCGGTGACGGTGCCGACCTGGTTCGGCTTGAGCAGCACGGCGTTGCACGCGCCGCGGGCGGCGCGCACGCGCTCGGCGCTGGTGACGAAAAAGTCGTCCCCCACCACCTGGATCGCCGTCGCGCGCGTAAAGGCGCGCAGCGCGTCGGCGTCGTGCTCGGCGAACGGGTCCTCGATCGACACGATGGGATAGCGCTCGATCCACCGCAGCCACAGCGCATGCAGCTGCTCGGCGCTGAGCGTGCGCTTCTCGAGCGCCAGGTGGTAGGCGTTGCCGCGCCACAGCTGCGTGGCGGCGACATCGAGGGCGATGCCGACGTCGACGCCCGGCTCGAGGCCCGCGTCGGCGATCGCCCCGACCAGCTCCGCCAGCCCTTCCTCGTTCGACTTGAAGGCGGGCCAGTAGCCGCCCTCGTCGGCGACGCCGTAGCGGGCGCCGCGCCGCGCGAGCCGCGCACCGGCCGCGGCGTAGATCTGCGCCGTCCACTCCAGCGCCTCGCGGAAGCTGCCGGCGCCGATGCACACCGCGAGGTAGTCCTGGATGTCGACGCGCGCCCCGGCATGCGCGCCGCCGCCGAAGATCTGGATCTGCGGCACCGGCAGCGCGACGCGGCGCTCGCCGGCGAGGTGGCGCCAGAGCGGCTGCCGGGCGGAGGCCGCCGCGGCGTGCGCGCAGGCGAGCGACACCGCCACGATCGCGTTGGCGCCCAGGCGGCGCTTGTCGGGCGTGCCGTCGAGCTCGATCAGGCGCCGGTCGAGCGCGCGCTGGTCGGACACGCTGACCGTGCGCAGGGCGTCGCGGATGCGCGTGTTGACCTGGTGCGCGGCGGCCGAGGGCTCGAGGCATTTCGCCTCGCCGGAGCCGGTGGAGGCGCCCGCCGGTGCGATCGCCCGGCCGCGCGCGAGCGCCGTGGTGCCGCGGCCCACGATCACCTCGGCCTCGACGGTCGCGCGGCCGCGCGAGTCCCACACGCAGCGCCCTTTTACGTCAATGATTCTTGCCATGCCTGCACGAGCGGAGAAAGCGAGGGCGGCGGCGCCGCGATGAAGCGGCGCGCGAAGCGCCGCACGTGCGCCTTCTGCGCCTCTTCGGTGAGGTACTCGACCGGCGACTTGCCGTCGACGCGGGCAAGGAGCAGTGCGGGCAGCAGCGCCGCCGCGCGCGCCTCCACGCCCTCGAATCCGGCCTGCGCGAGATACGCGCCGCCAAGCGCTTCGTAGCAGGCCCGGAACGCGCCGGCGGCGCGCCGCACCCACAGGCACTTCAGCAGCAGATGATTGAGGCAGAAAGCGAGGTCGAACGCCGGATCGCCGTACCAGGCGCATTCGGCGTCGAGGAATACCGGCCCGGCGGGGCCGGCGAGGATGTTCTTCGGGCTCACGTCCCCGTGCACCAGGGCGACCCTGGTCGACGCGGTGCGGCTCGCGAGCGCCTTCAGCCGCGCTTCCAGGTCGGGATGCTTCTTCGCGGTGGCGAGTAGGTAGGGTTCGAGGCGGATGGCATGGAAGATGTCATCGGTGGCGAAGAGGGTGGCGAGATCCTCGCGCCCGGCGCTGCTGCGGTGGATCGCCGCCAGCGTGCGACCGACCGCTGCCGCGAAGGCGGGCTCGGCCCTGCCTTCGCGCAGCAGCGCCTTCCACACCGGGTAGCGGGCGGGGTCGAGGTATTCCATGACGAAGGCGCCTTCGCCGCTCGCCAGGATGCGCGGCGCGGCGCCGGGGACCGCGGCCGCCGCCACGCGCAGCCATTCGCATTCGTAGCGATTGCGCGACACCGGCGCTTCCCAGAGCTGCGCCACGCGCAAGCGCGGCAGCGCGCGCTTCACGCACACGGCGCCGGCGGCGAGCTCGACCTTCCAGATCTCGGAGGACACGCCCCCGGCGAGCGCCTCGGCGCGCGGCGTCTCCCCGGGGCGCGCGAGCCCGGCGCGGCGCAGCAGTTCCACGTCGGCCGCGTTCATGGCTTGAGCCGATAAAGGTTCCCGCGCAGCCACGCGCCGAGGGCGGCGAAGGCGAGGCCGCAGGCGAGGATCGCGGGCGCATAGCCCACGGCCGCCACCGCCAGCCCGATGGCGGCGATGCCCAGCGCCTGGCCGAGCGCCCAGCCGGTCGCGTAGAGCGCCACGGCGGAGCCGCGTGCGTGCGGCGCCACCTCGGTGGCCCGTGTCTGCACGGTGTTGTGCACGAGGTAGAAGGCGAAGCCGAGCGCCACCGTGCACCCGGCGATGAGGCCCGGATGCGGCGCCCACACGATGGCGGCGAGCATCGCGCCGCCGAGCAGGCCGCCGCCGAGGGTGAGGCCGCGCTCGCCGAGCCGGCGCACCAGCACGCGCGCGCTCGAGGAGTAGAGAAGCCCGCCGACGCCGAAGCCGGCGAGGATCAGGCCGATGACGGTGAACGAAAGCTCGAAGCGCAGGCGCAGGAAGGCGCCGAGAAAGGCGTAGGCGCCGAAAAAGAAGAACGTCTCGACCAGCGACACGGCGAGCAGCCAGCGCATCGGCGCGAGCGACCAGAGGTCGCGGTACACGGTGAAGGGCCGCAGGCGCGCCGCCGCGGGCGCGGCCCATCCCGCCGCGGTGCGGCCGTAGAGGATCGCGGACACCGCCACGAAAATGGCGCCGAGCAGGACGAACGAGGCGCGCCAGCCGACCCAGTCCGTGAACGCGCCGCCCACGAGCGGACCCACGGCCTGGCCGAGGATCGAGCCGGCGATGAAATGCGCGATGGTCGTCTGGCGCTCCTCGATGGGCACCACGTCGCCGATGTAGGCCATGCCGAGGGCGACCGAGGCCGACGCGAACAGCCCGGTGGCGAGGCGCATCGCCGCGAGCGAGCCCACGTCCCAGGCCGCCGCGCAGCCGAGCGAGGCGAGCCCCGCGAGCGCCATGCCCACCGTCACCACGCGCAGCTTGCCGAGCTTGTCGCCCAGCGGCCCGAGAATCAGGAGCGACGCGGCATAGGCGAACGCGTAGGTGGTCATGACCACCGAGGCGGCCGAGACGCTGGTCCCGAATTCGCGGGCGAGCTCGGGCAGCATCGGCTCGACGCAGCGGTGCGAGATGCCGGCGTTGAAGCCGGCGAGCGCGAGCAGCTGGATCGCCTCCCGCGGCGGGGCGGCGCGCCTAGGGTGCAAGCCGCTCGATCCTCCACCCGCCGTCCTCGCGCGTGTAGAGCAGCCGGTCGTGCAGGCGATCGGCGCGTCCCTGCCAGAACTCGATCCGTTGCGGCAGCACGCGATAGCCGCCCCAGTGCGGCGGACGCGGCGGACGCTCGCCGAAGCGCCGGCGGGCGTCCGCCAGCGACGCTTCGAGGGCCTCGCGCGAGGCGACCGGGGCGCTCTGCTCGGAGGCCCATGCGGAGAGGCGCGCGCCGAGCGGGCGCGAGGCGTAGTACCGGTCGGCCTCGGCGGCGGCCACCGTCTCGACGCCGCCTTCGACGCGCACCTGACGCTCGAGCTCCGACCACTGGAACACCAGGCAGGCCGCCGGGCGTGCCGCGAGCTGGCGTCCCTTGCGGCTGAAGGTGTTGGTGTAGAAGGTGAATCCGCCGCGCTCGAGGCCCTTCAGGAGCACGATGCGGGCGTCGGGCGACCCCTCCGGGGTCACCGTCGCGAGGGTCATGGCGTTGGGCAGCGGCAGGCCCGCCTGCACCGCTTCGCGCAGCCACATTTCGAACTGGCGGAACGGGTCGCGATCCGCCCCGGTCTCAGACAGGCCGGCGCGCATGTATTCTTGTCGCAGGTCGGCGACATTCATGCCCGCGATTCTACCTGCCAAGTCCCACGACCTCGTCGCACGCTACGCGGCGGTGCGCGCGCAAACCGAAGCGCTCGCGGCACCGCTCGATCCCGAGGACTGCGCGCTGCAGTCCATGCCGGACGCAAGCCCGGTGAAGTGGCACCTTGGCCACACCACGTGGTTCTTCGAGACGTTCGTGCTCGAGCGCGCGGCGGCCGATTTCCAGCCGTACCGCGCGGAATTCCGCAGCCTCTTCAACTCGTACTACGTGGCGGTGGGGCCGCGCCACCCGCGCCCGGAGCGCGGGCTGCTGTCGCGGCCCTCGCTGCACGAGGTGCGAGCCTACCGGGCGAGCGTGGACGAGCGCATGCACGCGCTGCTGCGCCGGGAGCACCGCTTCGCGGACCTGGTCGAGCTCGGCTTGAATCACGAGCAGCAGCATCAGGAGCTCATCCTGACGGACCTGAAGCATCTGTTCTCGCGCAATCCGCTGCACCCGGCGTATAGCGCGGGCCGCGCGCGGCCCGCCGCCGAGCCGACGCCGATGCGCTTTCGCCGCTTTCCCGAGGGCATCCGCAGCATCGGCCATGACGGCGACGGGTTCTGCTTCGACAACGAGCAGCCGCGCCACCGCGTCTTCCTGCGCGCCTACGAGATCGCCGACCGGCTGGTGACGTGGCGCGAGTACCTCGCGTTCATGGAGGAGGGCGGCTACCGGCGCCCGGAGCTGTGGCTTTCGGAGGGCTGGGACGTGTGCCAGTCGCAGGGGTGGAGCGGTCCGCTCTACTGGGGCGAGGACGGGCAGTTCACGCTGCAGGGGCTGCGGCCGGTGGAGCCCGATGAGCCCGTCACGCACGTGAGCTATTACGAGGCC